>JBHAEP010000036.1:0-4144 GCA_041855665.1 Nanosynbacteraceae bacterium | reverse complement strand
ATTTCACCCCAGAGATCCGTCCAGGCATTTTGACTAATAGTTAAGTTAGAAGTGTCAATTATTGAATATTCGGGGTTGTCGGGAATCTCAACTTCCCCTTCATAAGAATCAAAAAATCCAATCACTCCAGAATTTGTTTTGATTTTAGCAAGGTTAAATTCACCGGATTCGGCCATTGTGAAGTTTTCATAAGGAATTGTTTCTCTAATTTTGTCAAAAGTGTCTTTTTGCTCGTCGTTCAAAGTATCGTATTTTGTAATCAAAATTATGTCAGCCATCTGAAGTTCGGTTTGTTTGGATTTTTCGATTGGCTGAAGAAATTCAGAGGCGCTAATAACATAAAAATTTTGAGCTAGCTCATATTTTTTCATTATTCCAGACTTAATTAACCTTTCGACTAAATTAATAGTTCGCGCAACTCCGGTTGCTTCAATAAAAACCGGTAATCCAGAATCTTTAGAAAAGTCGTTTAATGTTTTTATTAGCATTGCATCACCTGTACAGCAAACGCAATCGCCAGCTAGGGTTGTAACAAAATCAGTGAATTTAGTGAGTCGGTATCCATCGATGTTTTCGTTGGCATATTCATTTTCGATTACCCGCGAACCCTTAAAGTTTTCTTGCTGCAATAAAAACTCTAGCACGCTTGTTTTACCTGCCCCTAAAGTGCCACTTACTATATAAAGCGGTATCTTATCTTTGGTATCCCATTCTTCGTCAAATGCTGCTTCTAGTGTCAACTTTAGATCATCATCTCTTTTAGCCATGGAAATTCTCCCACTTTGCAGTGCGTCCCCCGTCTTTGAAATATTCAAATTCTTGCCATTTTTTCATGAAATCTGGGTTTTCGGTTAGATTCTTAAGCTCTATGCTGTCTAGGAGTTTTGATAAATCTTCGTCTTCGTTAAAATTTGGATTTTCTGGAATAGTTGGTTTGCCATGATCTGCTAGATACTGATTTAGGAAATTGAAACGCTTTGTGCAAATATATCCCGGTTTTGAGCAGTGGATAATTAAATCTTTTAAAGTTAAAATTGGCTGGGATTCATCTTTGTAGGCATTGTATTTATACCCAATCCAAATAATTGGATTTGCAAAAGTCATTTCATCAGAAATTTGTTGAAGTTTATTTTGCAAAATTTCCAATTCTTTAGCTTCATCTTTATGATCAAGTTTTAATATTTTCTTTTTGGCAACTTTTGGTTCAAGTTTTGATATTTTATTAGCGGTATTTTTGTACTCATTGTACATAGCTAGAAGTTTGTCAATCTCATTTTGATTATTCATTGTTAGCCCTTGAAATCACTAAGTTTAATTTTTCTAGCATCGTCTCCAATGACGATTATTTTTAATTCGCCATCCTCGGTATTTTTGGTTATTTGATGCTGATTTGGAGTTGATTCTAGATGTAGATTGATTTCGTCGTTATAGAAATTACCCTTAATTCGACGAATTTTATATTTCTGATAAATTTCTTTTATTGACTCTATGATTTCATCTTGATTAAAAGTTGACGTCGCCGTGTCTATGACAGTATAGCTAGATTCGGGGTTAGAAATTTCAACATTATCATCAAATTGTGCATAAAAATCAACTATTTTTGATTCGTCGGTTATATGATCGAGGTTGAATTTTCCGTCTTTGGCAATTTGAATATTTTTAATCCCTAAACTTTCAAGCTTGGTTTTTAGTGATTTGAATTCATTTTCGTCGAGTAAATCAACTTTACTGACAAGTACAATATCAGCTGCTTGCATTTCAATCTGATGATTTGTTATTTCAGATTGATTTTCGAATGCTTCTTTTCCGTCTAGGATAAAGATTGCGCTAGCGACTTGATAATTCTCGATTTGCCCAGATAGGATAATTTTTTCAATTAATTTTAAAGAGTTTGCCATGCCTGTAGCCTCGATAATTACGGGGTGATTGTCATTGGATAAATCTTTTAGCGCGTCTGACAGTTCGCTGCCAGTAGGGCAGCAAATGCAAGCTCCAGCTATAGTTTTTATATCTTCTACGTGACTATGAAGCGTTTCTGTGTCAACGCTAATATTGGCGTATTCATTTTCGATAACCCGTGCGCCTTGAAAGCTTGGTTGATTGACCAGAAATTTCACGAGAGTCGTTTTTCCTGAACCTAGCGGGCCATTTATTAGATGTAGCTTTGGTTTCATTTGTCCTCCTTTTTATAGATAAATACCGAGTTGATTATTTCGTCTTCAGGGTGATATTCTGCTACTGGTTGTAGATTTTTTATGTCATCGATCTTGAAGTCTGGATAAAGTAATCTTCGGGAGTCTCTGGCTGACCTCATGATGATTCGTCCATTCCGGTTTAGATACTGTGATAAATTATTGATAATTGCCTGCTTTTGTTCAATTTTTTTACCTGCTAGTGCAGCAATGAAGATTAAGTCAAACTTTTCTTTAGGGCTAAAGCTTTCGGCATTGTCATGTATAAAAGTAGTGTCAATACTCAGTTTTTTTGATATTTTTTTGATAGCTCCACTGCCTTTTTGTCTAAATCAAGTCCATACGTCTTACAATTTGTCTGACGCGCAATTTCAAAAACACTAAGAGGTAGTGGGCCACTGCCGACAAACAGACATTTGGTGTCTTCTTGAATTATATAGCCACTGGATGCCACTAAGTCAACTTCTCTTTTTGTTAATTCCCTGTAATTATCTAGATAAGGAAAATTATTAATCTCTATTTTCGGTTCTGGACTTTTGACTATTTTTTCAGCCCAATATTTTTCCAATTCAAATTCGGCTTTCTCGCATTTATCTCTGATTTTCTCCAGATCTTTTTCTGTGTATTGGTCTAAATGAGGATTTTGAATGACTGCAGACACTAGAGCGCTAAAAAGTTTATTAACTGATGGGCTCGGAGAAAGATCTTTCAGAGCGATAATTTCATTGACGAGATTGTGAATGGCCGGATTGAAATTCTGATTGTTTCCGGTTTTATGCATATATTTATTTTAAGATATTTTCACTGGTTTTGGCAAATAAATACAGTCCGCTTGATTTTTACGGACTGTATTTAGTGGGTTTTATTTTTTGAGTTTTGATCTACAAAAGGCTTTATGTATCTCGCTAATTATTATAGGCAATATAAATGATATTGCTGCAACTGCTAATAATTGAGAGTTGTCGACTGGTTTTACGTGTAGTAGTTCGCCGAATGGAGTGAAGAATACAGCTAACTGCATTAATCCAGCCAGAACTATGCCTATGTAAAAAGATTTATTGACAGATCTTAGTCGAGTTATAACAGACTGGAACTCGCTTCTTGCATTAAAAGCATTACCCCATTGAGTTGCAACTAGAGCTGCAAATGCCATAGTTTGAGCATAGGCTTGTTCGTAATTTTCTAAGAAGTATAGATATACAGCAAGCGTTAGCCCAGATATGGTTAAAGCCATTAAAATCATTCTGACTATTAAATCTCTAGATAGGATTGGATCATTTGGTCGCCTTGGCTTAGAGTTCATGGAACCTTCCTCGCCGGGTTCAAGGCCTAAGGGGATTGACATCGTAGTGTCGGTAACTAGGTTAATCCATAGGATTTGAATTGGTACTATCGGTACGCCTTTGCCAATTATCAGGGCTGCTATCATAGTTATTATTTCACCCGCGTTTGTTGAAAGTAGATAAAATAGCATGCGGCGAACATTAGCTATGATGATTCGCCCTTCCTGTATGGCGTCTGTGATGGTTTTGAAGTTGTCGTCAAGTAGGATTATGTCGCCTGCATCTTTGGCGATTTGTGAACCCGATCCCATAGAGATTCCAACATGGGCCGAGCTTAATGCTGGCACATCATTCACTCCATCACCCGTCATGGCGGTAATGTGGTTCTTTTTTAAGATTTGTAAAATTCTATATTTATGCTCTGGTATCACTCGACTAAAGACCCGAATATTTTTAATCATTGGGGCTAGTTCTTCGTCTGTCATGGTGTTCATTTGTCGACTGTCAAAAACTTGAGAACGATCTTTTACCATGCCAAGCTCTTTTCCGATATGATACGCGGTTTCAAAGTGATCGCCGGTTATCATACATACGGCAACGCCTGCTCTGGTGGCTTGTTTGATTGCTGATTTGGCTTCTTTTCTTAAGATATCGGCGACTGCTACGAAT
>JBHAEP010000035.1:0-7390 GCA_041855665.1 Nanosynbacteraceae bacterium | reverse complement strand
CTGTTCGATTGTCACCCTTCCTTGTTTTTGATCCAAAGAAGAAGATGTTTTTCCGCGGCGAAAGCGAACGTTTAGGTCGGCAACTTTTTCATCTAAAATTCCGCCTTCAAGTTCAGGTTCTACCCTTTCATCCCAAATTTGTTGAGAGTAAAGATGTAGGTAGCCGCCAAATCCTCGAGTGACAACAACGCCGCTAGAAAATTCTTCGCGAAGCTCTGTCGGTATAGTCAACCGACGCTTGTCATCAAGCTTTCGTTCAAAATAATCTACTTGCGCCATTTTCGCCTTTCTTTTTGACTAATCGGCTTTGGTTATAATTTGTTTTTGTTCAGTGGGTTTTTGTTTTTGTGTAGCGGGTGTTACCCACTTCTTTCCACTGACCTTAGTATAATACCCACTGCCACCCACATGCAACCCCATTTTTTGATTTTATTTATGTAAAACCATAAACTTTTCCACATTTTTGTGGAAAAATAAATTACCACCTCTGTTAAATAAGGTGGTAATTATACACATTTAGCAAGTTATTTATTGTCTATATTCTAGATCAAACCTTTTGCTGTCAGCGCTACGAAGCTAGTAAAGGCTAGAAAATTCAAAAGTAGCGATGTTGCAAGTAGTGAATTGAAGAAGTCTCGCTTAGTCAATGCAATAACCTCTTCTTGATTAATATTAATCTTTTCTAGCTTTGTGCTATTTTCTTTTACTTTTTTCATTTTTTAATTCCTTTTTGATTTTTATGTTTCTATCGTTTCACATTTCATATATTAGCATAAGCTTGATTAAATGTCAATAGAATTACAAAAGAATTGTTATTTTTATTTTTTATTTTTTATTTTAAAAAGATTGTAATTATTTATTAAGTATGTGGCTATTGTAAACTTCAATAATCTTACTAGCTATATTGTCGATATCGTGACGAATCAAAGATCTAGTAACCGGAAGTATGTCAGCCTTATTCTTGTCAGCGACCTGGCCAAGAAAATTACCTTCGATTAAAGCGTAATCTGTACTTCTACCATCTACCTCAACCAAGAAAGATTTTTCTTCTTGGTATCTTTTCTGCTGATATTCGCTTGGTTTTTCAGTATTGTAAAGAACGTAGTCTAAAAACTTAACTCCAGCAAAACGCTCGATTTCCTCAGCATGATCCTCCACGCTAAATCCATCTGTTTGACCATTTTTGGTTACCAAGTTGGCCGCATAAATACATACAGCCTTAGTTTTTTGCAACGCTTCGCCAACTCCAGGTATAACCAAAAGCGGACCTATGGAAGTATACAAATCACCAGGAGCAATTACTACAACATCAGCCTGAAATATAGCATCTATAACTCTAGGGTTAACTTTTGGCTCTGGAATAAGGGATATATTCGCCTCTTTGGGATTAAACTTAAAATTATCCTCATCAATCACTCGCTCGCCATTTAAGATATGGCTATGCTCGGCCCACTCCATCTTGAGTCGAACATCATCTAAAGTTCCGGGCAAGACCGCTCCATTGATATTCAAAATCTCAGAAGCTGTCTCGATAGCCTCTGAAAAGCTTCCAGTCACCTTCTCTAATGCCGTAATTAAAATATTACCAAAAGAATGACCGCCAAAAGTTCCCTCATCAAACCTATAACTAAAAAGGTCGCGAATTTTTTCGGTGTCACTAAGGGCCACCAAGCACTGACGAACATCGCCTGACGGCAGAACACCCAGCTCATCCCTCAATACTCCAGTGCTGCCGCCGTCATCGACCATATTTACTATCGCAGCTATCTGGCTAGTATATTTTTTCAAAGCCGAAAGCATCATGAAACTGCCCGTTCCACCTCCAAGAACGGCAACTTTTATTTCTGTCTTTTTGAATGGTTCTCGCATTTTATTAACTCTCCTAAATAATTACGTCCTCGCCGAAAATCTTCTGCAGGCGAATTTTTATCGAACCCTGATGCCTTCCCATAGCTTTACTAATCTTCTCGACACTGGCACCGTTTAAAAACAAAGTCTTCAACTCATCATCCTGTAAACCATTCCAAGGCTTATATGCATTTGGGTATTCTTCTCTCATTTTATCAATTTTTTGCTGCCAAGAGGAACTTTTCTTATCAGATTCAAGCTTTTTAGGTTCAAAATCTTTCGGATCAACAGCCAAATCGGCATATTTTTTAGCATCGGCCTCAGACTTTAGCTTAAAGTCACGGTCAATATTAAGTGCATCAGGACTAATCCGAATTGCCATAGCATTTATACCATGAAGATACAGAGATTTAAGAGATCGCACTCGACTCAAAGCCACATAACCCATACCTTCCACAAAAGCCTTTCTTAAATCAATTCTAGCCGCATCCAAAGTCATACCCTGACTTTTATGTATTGTAATAGCCCATGCCAGGCGAAGTGGAATTTGTGTAATACTAGCTCGTTTTTTATCTCCATCTCTAAGCTCCCAAGTTTCCGGCTGCATGGTAACCTCGCGGCCATTATTAAATCTAACCACTGGATAATCCGTAGCTGGCTCAAAATCAACCACTTGACCGATACTTCCGTTTGCAAAACGCTTCGCCGCATCATTCCTAACGGCCATAACAAGAGCTCCAGATTTCAGCTCCAAAACTTCGGGAGCTAAAACGGAGCGTGATAAATTATCTACGTAATTCTTCGCCCCTGTTGAAGTTTGAGTATACTCAACAACATCACCGCTTAAAGTTTTTAGCTTCTGCTGATTAATAAAGTCAACATCTATGTTCGTAGTGTGGAGTTCGGTATAATTGTCTTCTTCTGGAATAATACCGACCCTTGCCTGCAAAGCTTCGACATGTCGACGACGTAAATCACTAGCTCGCATAGCACCTAAAATCTCGGCCAACTCATCACCTTTCTGGCGATACTGTGTATTCAAATAGCAAATCACCGGATCCAGCTCCTGCCAAACATTAGAATGAACTACAAACCTAGCTTCTTCACCACCTCTACTCACTGGCGGCAACTGGAAGAAATCCCCCGCCAAAACAACCTGAATTCCACCGAATGGAGTATCGTCGTTTCGAACAAGCCTACAGATGAAATCAACCATATCCAGACGGAAATCATGCAACATCGAAATCTCATCAATAACCAGTATATCGGTGGATTCGATAATTTCTTTACGACTTTTTGATATTTTTTCTACGAAGTTTTCATCCACATAATTCGCAATGCCGATTCCACTCCAACTGTGAATTGTATTACCACCCAAATGAGTAGCAGCTAGACCAGTCGTGGCAGTAACCGAGACGTGCTTGCCTGAAGATTTTGAAATTCGAATAAACTCATTCAAAAGATGTGTTTTACCACTGCCAGCTTCGCCGGTAAGCATTACATTCTTACCAGCCAGCAAAACCCCTAAAGCAGTCTCTCTATTCAAAACTTAGCCCCGTGGTGGCTCACCTTCTGGATCATCCAGAAGTCGCTTACTTTTTATTTCGTATCTCTTGCCGGTTATTGCGCTGGTGATGTAATCTTCATTTATTAAATTAACGAAAGTGTCCAAATCATTACCATCCATGATGATAATTGCGCCGTTATCGTCAGTCATCAGATCAAGCTGCATTTCATCAGCATAGTCAATAGCCTGTTCTTGACTAATAGCTCCAACTTCTAGCTTCTGAAGTTTATTAATGGTTTTCTTCTTCTCTTTCACGAGACTCTGCATATCCAAACCATCAGGAAAGCTCAGCTTGTACTGCTGTTCAATCTCTGCCACGCGCGCATCGGCAATAGCTTGTTTTTTGTAGTCATAATTGAATAATTTCTCGAACTTACTCTGATTGAATACAAATATATCTTTATTGATAATCAAAACTTGATTATCGGTTGGCATTTTTAAGCCCACGTCAGCTTTAAACTGCTCAAACTTACCATCACGAAATTCCCATGAAGTCGCACCCTTCAAAACACCAGCTTGTTGAATAGCTTTAATTGCATAAAACGGATTATCTGGATTGTCTTTATGAGTAAACCTAGCAACAATCCCTTTTAATCGTTTAAACTCGTGCTCTTCCTCATTAAACTCTACGATGTCATGGCGTTCATTTTCAATCAAATGAAGCAACGTTTCAGCTCGCCCAACTTTCTCCAAGTCAGTCCGAAGAAGTGTATTTTCCTCGCCATCAGATAATTCAAAATCTCTCACCGAAAGTCCAGTTCCGGCTCCGAGATTTACAAAATTTATCAAATCATAAAGAAAAATTGGCTTTACTTGATTATTTAAATCCGAACCAAATCTAGTGCTATAAGGAGTATAGTTTTTATTAAACAAAAAAAACTCTACATCAATTTCATTCTTGATTCCATCGGTATTATTTGCCCACAAAAAAATATCAGTCCGCTCGTTCTGGTCGTTTCGCTCTTCCATATCCCCTCTTTTTTATATCTTACAATTATACATTATCTAGCAAGCCTGGTAAAATTTCGGTACATCAACACCATCGACTAGCTGATTTTGACGATCAAAATATTTAATCTTATCTGCGTCACAATTATTACCGTTAACACCCTCGCGCATCTCGATAATATAGGGCCGATTCTTGCCATCTCCGTCACGCACTCTGGATAAATCAACACCAGAAACTCTCTCTAGTTCATTAAAAAGATTATGATAATGCCTAAAACAATCGTTTGTCTGACGGACTCTCTCTTTTCGAAAATCTATCTCAGCACTACAATTATTCAAGCTGACAGACAATCCATTCATAGATCCAGTCAAGGTTGTGCCAGTTTTAGTTCGAGTGCCCTTAATAGCATCAATGATTTTGGCAAAATCTTCCTGGCGACGGGCTTCATCGCCTCGCTCGCGGATTCCTCGATAAGATACTGCCGTAATTCCAGCTAATATCCCTAAGGTCACAATCACAACTAAAAGCTCGATTATAGTAAACCCCTTGAGTTTCACCCTAGATCCTCTCGCCCTCTCGAGCCTTGTTAGCCCACTCGTCAGCCATTTCATTCAGGTCGTTGCCGTTATGTCCACGCACCCATATTAGTTTTGCCTGAGATTTTTGATACAGCGGATAAACTTCTTGGACTATATCCAGATTTTTAATTTCGCCCCCTTTTTTCTTCCAACCTTTCGCTTCCCATCCTGGAGCCCATTTTGTGATGACATTAACCCAAAACTCACTGTCAGTATATATTTCACAAGGCTGACCATCAGAGTCTTTTAGTGCAGCAATAATGGCCTTGCCTTCCATTCGAATGTTAGTGGTGTCGCCATCTTCACTGCCTAAAATATAAGGCTCTCCGTTTTTAATAACAGCAAACCCTCCAGGGCCTGGGTTTGGAACTGAACTTCCATCGGTATAATAAATATTCATAATTCTCCTATTTCTGCATTATTCTGATTTCATCATTAAATTGTGGCTGCCAGCTATTTGGAGGAACCGAAACTTGACCGTCAATCGATACTTTTCGAGTGTCGCCTATATGTACAGTAGTCCGTCTATCTGGGCCGACCAAGGGGACGTTGTCCGCCTCGGCGCTAAGCTTCCCGTCTATAAACAACTGTAGTTTATTATTCTCCCAGATTACAGCCTGGTGAATCCAACGACCAACAGATAAATCTTCCTTACCAATCAACTCAACCGAACCCATTCGAACATACGGACGACACTGAACCCGACTCCCTCCGCCGATAAAATGATCCTCGCCAGTAGAAACCACTAAGTTGTATTGATCATAAAAACAAGAATTATCTCTAGTCCAAAAAGAAACCACGTAAAAGTCTCTGGCTAGTGTAGGGATATCAAAAGTGCCCACTGAAGTCCTGGCCGCACATCCATCGCCACTTGGAGCAGATTTAGGTGCCACCGCTCGAATATTAGTTCCGTCATCTTGCGCCCACTGATCAGACAGCGGTACGACACTGTGCATCGAGCCCTTTTGACCGCTAACTAAATCTTTATACTCTCTAACACATTCGTCAAAATTGGCATAAAAAACTGTATTTTTGCCATATTTTAAAACCAGCTCTTTTTCAAAATTTAACCCAGCGGTTAATCTAGCATTGTTATCAAAATGACGATATCCAACAGTAGAAATAGCCGCCAAAACACCCAAAACAACAATCACAACTAAAAGTTCGATCAATGTAAAACCTAGGCGAAATTTACTCATACTAAAATTATAGCATAAGCAAGACTATTTATCGTACGGAATCCTGAGCGCTTTTGCTCCAAGTTTTTGAACTTTTTTTGCTAAAGATACCTTTAGTTTATCCTTTAAATTTAAACCGTTTTCTTTATGTTTGTCTTCATCATTAAAATCATTGTCAATATCTTGACCATCATCAAACTCTTTTAGGTAACTGCATTGATCGATTCGTCTAGCCACACTATCGGCAACCTCTTCAAATTCTTCATTGCAATATATACTGTAGCCTTTTTCATTATCACTATTTAAGATCAAGGCATCAACCTTCACCCGACTCTTGACTCCGTCGAGCCAGTCATTAAACTTTTCCTGGTCATCCAAAAGATAATCTTCTTCGCCTAAAGTAGAAATTCCTCGAATTCCATCATGATGTCGAATATCAATAATTAAAGCTGTGCGCACACCTTCATTATCAACAATAATTTCCTTGGTGGCTAAAATATCATCAATAAATTCTTCACTCTCGCCTTCCTTTAGACGATCTGAACCGTGAAAGCTTACATAAGAACTATCAATAAAAATATCGCCAGACTGATCAATCAATAATGGATTCACACCTTCCATGTCGTCGCCCTCTATAGACATTTTATAGATAACACCTTCAGGAAGCTCTTCTATTTTATACTCTCGATAGTTTTCTAAATCTTTCCTAGCTTCAAAATTCTTAGCCATTGAAAATTCTCTCCATTGCTTAAAAAGTATTTAGAATCATACCATTAAAATAGTTCTTTATCAAGTATTAAAAATAAAAAATAATGCGAGTCATAACTCGATAATCATTTTCCACTAATGTAGCAATACTGGTACCAGATAATAAAAGTCCGGTCATCGCCAGCAAATAAAGATACAAATTCCCAAAATCACCTTGATAAACTAAAACTCCAGCAGTGAATAGCGCAAGTAAGCCAAGAGCTAGAAACGGCAAAACTACCAAAATCAAGCCCCAGTTTTTTGCCGCAAAAGCATTTTTTGACTTTTTAACCTCAGCCACAGATCTATAGCTCCTCTATCTTCACTCTCACCTGTTCAGTTGTATCGCGATCACGAACAGACACAGTTCCGTCGCCTTCGATTGTATCAAAGTCAATCACGATACACTTTGGCGTTCCAATCTCATCTTGACGGCGATAGCGTTTACCGATATTTCCGTTATCATCCCACATTACGCGGCCGTATTTTTGCTTCATAATTCGATAAACTTCGCGCGCTTTTT
>JBHAEP010000034.1:0-18142 GCA_041855665.1 Nanosynbacteraceae bacterium | reverse complement strand
TTTATAATAATGCTAATGTTTGATTTTATATTTTTTCTAGGAATTTTATGGCTTTCTGGTTGTGGAATTATTGCAGTTAGGTTTTTTTATGTTCAAATGAGGATTATTCGTCAAAATAGGCGCGTGAATTATGCTTACAGGCGACGACCAATTAAAGATTACCCTAGTGTTTCGGTCTGTATTCCTGCCAGAAATGAGATGCATGCTTTAGCTCCATGTCTTGAGGCTGTTTTAGCGAGCAAGTATCCAAAACTTGAGATTATAGTCCTCGACGACGAAAGTAGCGATCAAACAAAAGAAATTATTCGATCTTTTGCTCATGCTGGCGTCAGGTTTATCGAGGGAGAAACCCTACCGGAAGGTTGGAGTGGTAAAAGTTTCGCTCTTTATAATTTGGCTAAAAATGCACTCGGTAAAGAGATTCTTTTTGTTGATGTGGACACTCACATTCAGCCTGACACGATAGAAAAAATGGTTGCCTATAAGGAAAACTACAGCACTAAAATGATATCTGTTATACCCAGCCCTCGTCAGCCATGGATACGTGGATTGCTTTTTGCGCCACTCAGGTATTATTGGTTGGAGATTCTGAATTCTAGATTCAAACCTTCATCGACTGGTGCAATCTGGATGATTTCAGCTAGCGAGCTGCTTGACGGTAGCGCACTTCAGAATTATAAGTCGGCTATCTCTCCAGATGGAAGATTCGCCAGAACTTTAGCAAAGGTTAAGGGTGGGTACACTTTCTTGATTCACGGCCAAGCTTTGGGTATAAGTTTTCAAAAACGTTGGCATTCTCAGATTGAAACCGAGAAAAGAATTTTGATTTCCATCTTTGGAGGAAGATTAAAGGGTGTTTTGTTATCATTTTTAGCAACATTTTTCTATTTTTTGCCTATACCTATGATATTAATGGCTGTTATTTATGGGTTTAGTTATATAATTTGGCTTAATTGTTTGGCTATTTTAGGTTTAACATATACACTTCATGTTATTCGCCAATTCGGCGGGGCTGGAATTTTAGCTATTTTTACAGTTCCGTATGTTTTTGTGCAGGAGTTTTACATTTGGGTCGCTAGTTTAGCGAGCTATTTAAAGGGTTCGGTTACTTGGAAAGGTCGAACAGTTTACGTCCGTAAATCGATAAAAGATCGTTCTATACAATAAATGCCCGCTATTTTGCAGGCATTTTTATTTGGTGGCTTTTACGGCTGGAAGTTCAAACGAGAATGTTGACCCGTGGTTTAGGCGACTTTTTAAGTGGATTTTAGTTTTCATTTTTTGAGCTAATTTTTGAGCAACATAAAGTCCGAGTCCGGTGCCGCTTGTTTCGCGAGTTCGGTAATCCTCTGCACGATAAAAGCGCTGAAATACTTTTGCTTGATCCGTTTTACTGATTCCTATGCCAGTGTCGGAAACGGCAAAGGTTATCATTCCGGATTTTTGGCTAGCTGAGATAGTCACGCTACCCTCTTCCGTGTATTTAATTGCATTGGTGATGAAATTTTGAAGGAGCTCTTGTATGTAGAGTCGACTAGTTGAGATATTGTCTAGTTTGTTTGAGATATCTAGATTTAGCTGCAGATTTTTCTTGCTAGCTTCATTCAGGTACTGGTTATACAAATCGTGCAAGAAATCCTTAGTGTTGATTTCTTCGGCTTCACTCATAACTCCGCGTTGAGCTCGAGATAGAATGCTTAAATCATTGACCATTCTAGATAAAAATATAGTTTGGTCATAGGCTCTTTTGACTGCTTCGTTTACAGCTTCTGGGACATTTTCCTGCTTTGATAAAATTAACTTTGCTGTACTTAAAGTACCTTCGGATATTGTCAAAGGTGTCCTTAGTTCATGGCTTACCACGCTGATGAATTCGTCGCGCTCTTCATTGAGGCTTTTTTCTTTTGTTATATCGCGTAGTATTACAATAAATCCATCTTCGTTGCTGGTTTGATGGTGATATCCGTGGATCGGAGAAATGGTTAATTCTAATCTAATTCTATCTTCGACCGAATCGTCAGCTAGGTAAAAATCATCAATTTTAATTGAAGATGTACGGTCTTTCATTAAATCAAAAGTACTGATGCTTTCTTGGGTTGTGTTTTCCAGCTGTAAAACTTCGTCGATGTGTTTGCCGCTTGGTGCCGTGTTGGTGTCTAGTAGGTTCAAGCTAGCAGCGTTGTATATCTGAACTAAACCGTTCTTATCAGTTGTGAGAATTCCGCTATCTAAGTTATTGATAATAGTTAAAATTCGATCGCGTTCAAAAACATCAAAACTCTCATTGGTTTGATAGTTGTTTTCGTTCTGGGTATTGAAAACCAAAAAAGCAATAGCTAGAAAACTAGCTGAAGTCAAGAGTGTAACGGTAAGTGGAACATCTGCTTGGTTTAAAACTTGAATAGTGATGATTATCGCAAAAATTAAGATAATCAAAAACTTTTTCCACGTATTTCCCGCCCTATTTTTCATAATATAATTTTACCACAAGCTTTTTTGGTTTTAAATATGTGGCGAATATTTTTTTAGATTTTTATCGCGCACCTTGTAGTCTGGAATGCATCTTTGTACTTCTGCCCAGAAATCACTGCTGTGATTTGGATGTTTTGTGTGTGCAAGTTCATGTATCAAGACATAATCGATTAGTTCGAATGGCAGTTTCATTAAGGCGATATTTAGATTGATGTCAAAAAGCTTACAACTCCCCCAGCGAGTTGAGGCGTGATTAAATCTTAGCGAATCAAACCGAAATCCAAAATCATCCGCTAATTTAGAGATTCTTTTAGGTAAATAAGCCTTCGCTTCTTTACGGAGAGCTTTTATTATCTGCGGTTTTATTGCCGCATAGACTTTTTGTGACTTGGGGTCAATTTCCGCCGGTAGATTTAATATAATTTTTAAATCTTTGCTTTCTACGCTTAAATTTTTACTTTCGCGAATAATCAAAGTGTGACTTTTGCCAATTTCTTCCCCGTCCTTTACTTCGAAACTCGGGGGATATTGATTTAGTAGTTTGGCTATTTTTTGCTCGTTATGATCTATAATTTTCAGAATCATTTTTTCGCTCACGCCTATAGGTGCGGTAGCCAAAAGAACCCCGCTTGGATCAATCTTAAACTTTACAGCTCGTGATTGAGCGTAAGTTTTAATTTTGATTTCACCAAGACGGGGGTGTTGTATTGTTTTGACGGCCACTTATTGGATTGAAATATTTCGACCAGTAGGTTTTGATCTTTCTGGTGATATATTTTTAATTGAAGCTCGGGTCGGGATTTTTAAGCCAGATTTTTTAGATTCTTCAGCGCGAGGCTTAGATAGTCTTTCTAGTACAATTCTTGCCTGGGTTGCAAAGGTGTGCTTACCGCTAATTACTAGAGCGCGTTCATCTTCTTTTGGTTGAGTAAACTTATCTAGTAATCTTTTATGTTCGCTGGCTGTATGCGGAATACGGTCTTTGTCGTGTCGAGACTTTCGGGTAGACCGATTTAGCGCAGTGTTTGGCTCAGTTTGCACCCAAATAAACAAGGTTTCATAGCCCGCCATTCGCGCTTTTTTAGCAAGATTTGCGCGATGAGATCGTGCGTATGTGTCGCCATCGTAAACAACTGATTGGTTTGTTTTTAATACTTGATCTAATGTATATTCAAGTGCTTTGTTTACGGTTTTAGTATCAGCGTCGAGTTCGCGAGATAGATATTCAAGACTTAAAAAAGGAGCACTAAAAGTATCAGCAAATTGCTTTGCGAAATGAGTTTTTCCAGCCCCTGGAACACCTACCACAACGATTAGGTGTGGTTTTGTAAGATGTAGTGATTTCATAAAAACAATTTTACCATAAAAAATCATTTTACTCTATATATTTGTGTTTGTGGTTTAATTGTAAAAATGACCAAATAAAAATCCACTCTATAATAAGTGGATTTTAATAATTTCTTGGCAGGGGCACTAGGAATCGAACCTAGATCTAAGGTTTTGGAGACCTTTATACTAGCCGTTGTACTATGCCCCTGTACGATATTTAATTATAGCAGAAAAAATAATAAAAACAACGGTTGTAAAAGCATAAGCTAGTTTGCTAAAATAGAAACCAAAGATGTATTTTATCAGGAGATCTTGAGGTAAGTTGGCGTGAAAATATTAATGCTTGGGTGGGAATTACCTCCACACAACAGCGGTGGTCTGGGTGTGGCTTGTTTTCAGATGTCAAAAGCTTTGGCGGAATCTGGCGTTGAGCTTGATTTTGTCGTCCCCTACTCTGCGCGTCATGAAAATATTGATTTCATGAAAATTCATTCCGCTGTTAATATTTCTCCACTAGAAAAATTCGGTGAAATTAGCGCTTATGGAAATTCTGATCTCCACTCTAGCTCTACTAGTCCAAAAACTCAAAAAGCCCTGAAGTCTATTAGGGATATTCAGCGAGTTTACGTAGACTTTATTGACAAAATGATCACAACTTCTGGTCAAGATTTTGATGCGATTCATGCCCATGACTGGCTTACTATGGAAGCTGGAATTAAAGCCAAGCAGAAAACAGGCTTGCCGCTGATCGTGCATGTGCATGCGACGGAATTTGATCGCTCTGGTGGTAATTTCGGAAATTCTATCATTCACGAGATTGAACATCAAGGTCTTTTGATGGCAGATAAGATCTTTGCCGTTAGTGAATTGACAAAGCAGATCATTATAAATAAATACTCTATTCCAGCTGAAAAAATCGAAGTAGTTTACAACGCTATAGATGTTAACGATTTGCCGATAGACGCTAGCGACGAAAATACTTATAAGTATATAGAGTATTTAAAATCTCAAGGATATACGGTTATTGGAACAGTTACTCGATTTACGGTTCAAAAAGGTCTCGATAAGTTGATGCAAGCGGCGGCGTTGGCTGCAAGCAAAAATGATAAATGCGTATTTTTGTTTGCGGGCGATGGCGAACAGCGAGATGAACTTTTGCAGATGTCAGCAGATCTAGGTATTAGCGATAAAGTATTTTTCACAGGTTTTGTTCGCGGTAAAAAATGGCGCGATGCTTTTAGTGTTATGGATGTTTTTGTTATGAGTTCTGTCAGTGAGCCTTTTGGTTTGACCGCTCTGGAGGCAGCACATTACGACAATGCCTTAATAATTAGCTATCAAAGTGGTGTAGGCGAAGTTTTGAAAAGTATTTTTAGGTTTGATTTTTGGGATACGCATCGGCTGGCTGATCAAATTGTTGGGATTGCCAGTTCGGAAAACTTAAAGAAAGAAATGAAAAACAACATCAAGCACGAATATCTGAAAATATCATGGCAGGATGTAGCAAGACAATGTAAAAATAATTATCAATCTCTAAAAGAAAGGAGGATTTAAATGAAAGCTATTACACTTTATATGCATGTCCACCAGCCGTATCGAGTCCGCGAATATAGTGTTTTTGATACTGCGATTAACCATGATTATTTTGAAGACAAGGATGTATTCAGCGAGCGCAACAATCGCTATATCTTTGAAAAAGTCGCAAATAAATCTTATCGCCCAATGAATGCTCTGCTGGAGAAATTGCTTCACGAGAATCCAGACTTTAAGCTTTCTTTAAGTATCACCGGCACATTTATCGACCAAGCCAAAGAGTTCGCACCAGATGTTTTGGACAGTTTTCGTAGGCTCGTAAAGACCGGAAGAGTTGAAATTGTAGCAGAAACATATCATCATAGTCTTGCCTTTTTCTATAGTCGCGAGGAGTTTGAGAACCAAGTTAAAAAACATCGTGATTTAATCCGTGCGGAGTTTGGCGTCGAGACTAAAGTATTCCGAAATACCGAGCTGTCTTATAACGACGATTTGGCACGCTGGGCTGATGATTTTGGTTTTGATGGAATTTTGGCTGAAGGATGGGACCCGATTTTGCAGTGGCGAAGTCCAGGGTTTGTTTATCGACCAGCTGGAGTAAAGAATATCAAGCTTTTGATGAAAAATTATAAATTAAGCGATGATTTAGCTTTTCGGTTTGGCAATCGAAACTGGGAACATTTCCCGCTTGATCTTGGCAAATATGTCCACTGGCTGGATTCAGCCGCGGCAAATGGTGGTCTTGTGAATTTATTTATGGATTATGAAACTTTTGGTGAACACCAATGGGCTGATACAGGTATATTTAACTTTTTTGAAAATCTAGTTAATGAATGGACTGGTCGTGGTAATAAATTTTTTACTACTTCTGAGGCGATAAATAGCCAGGAAGCTATTTCAGAAATCAGCATGCCGCATACCGTAACCTGGGCGGATAGCGAACGCGATTTAACCGCTTGGCTCGGCAATAGCCTGCAGCAAGAGGCTTTAAAGAATCTCTATCAAATGGAAAATGATGTTTTGAATTCTGGTGATGATAAATTGATTGAAGATTGGAGGCGGTTGCAGACTTCTGATCATCCGTACTACATGTGTACTAAATGGCTTACTGATGGCGACGTCCATGCCTACTTTAGTCCGTATAAGTCGCCATACGAGGCATTTTTGTACTTTATGAATGCCATTCGTGATATGCGCTGGAGGATTGAGCAAAACAAACAAATTAAAGGAGGAATTTAATATGGCGAGACCGATTATTTTATCAAATGGATCAATGCATGTTGGCTTAAATAAGTGGGGTTTGGTTCATGATTTTTATTATCCTCATGTAGGTTTGGAAAACCATTCAGCTGGACGATCTTTGCGCCACAAAGTTGGAGTTTGGGTTGATGGTTCCGTGGCTTGGCTTGATGATGGTTCATGGGATATTGCATTTAGTTATCCTAAACATGCTTTAATAGGTCAGACAATCGCCAAAAACTCCAACCTAAATATCGAGATCCTCTTCTCTGATTTTGTAGATAGCGAAAATGATATATTTGGCCGCAAGATAAGTGTTAAAAATTTAAGCGACCACTCTAGAGATATTAGAGTTTTTATGCACCAGGCTTTTAATATTGGTGATGGCGCTAGCAATACCGACACGGCTCAGTATCTTCCGGATACCGAAGCGATTTTACATTATCGCGGCAATCGAGTGTTTGTGATTGGCGGAACTTACGAAAGCGGTCAAGAATTTGACCAGTTCTCTATTGGACTTTTTGGAATCGAAGGGCGTGAAGGAACTTGGCGAGATGCTGAGGATGGCGAGCTAGCCTGTGGAACTGTTGAACACGGAAAAGTCGATTCAACAATTCGTTTTAAGATGGATATTGAAGCTGGCGAATCGAAAAGTATTAATTATTGGATTGCGGCTGGAAAATCTTTGAGAAGTGCTTTAAAGAATGACAAGATTTGTCGCGAGAAGGGTTTGGATTATTTAGTCTCTAATACTGAAAAATGGTGGAATAATTGGCTAAGCTCAGCAGAAAAGATCATACAAAAAGTAGATCCAGCCTATCAAGATAGAATGCGCCAAAGTTTGATGTTTATTAAATCGCACACCGATAAAGACGGCGCCGTTATTGCCAGTACCGACACTACAATGTTGAATTATTCGCGCGATGCTTACGGATATTGCTGGCCTAGGGATGGCGCATTTGTACTGTGGCCTCTGATTCGAATGGGGTATCTTGAAGAAGCTTTGAATTATTTCCGCTTCATTAAGCGCGGTCTACATCCCGCTGGGTATTTAATGCATAAATATCGCGCCGATGGAGCTATCGGCAGTAGCTGGCATTCGTATGTACATGGCAATGAAGTTGCCCCACCAATTCAGACTGATGAAACAGCCTTAAGTCTATTCGTTCTTGTTCAAGCTTGGCGTCAAGACCCAGAAACCGTTAATATGGCGGAATTTTACGAAGACTTGCTCGTTCCGATGGCTGATTTCTTGGCTGGATGGATCCATCCTCAGACCAATTTACCAAAATCTTCATATGATTTATGGGAAGAAGTTTACGAGACGACTACTTATACTACCGCAGTAACCTATGCTAGTTTACTGGCTGCCGCTGAAGTAGCCGATGTCATAGAGGATGCCGATAGAGCTGTGCGGTGGCGTAATACTGCTGATGATATCTATCAATCAGCCCAAAAATATCTGTTCAACCCAGAGCGTGGACATTTCTATAAAGGTGTCTCGTTGGATTCGAGCGGCATTTCCGGTAAAGATGAAACTTATGATCTATCTTCATTTTTTGGGGCTTTTATGTTTGGATTATTCCCTGTCGGTAGCAAAAAATTAAACAGTTCATATCAAGCAATGCAGAGGATTTTTGAATTTAATGAAGTTCCAGAGCAAGGACTGCCTCGCTATCAGGGCGATAACTATCATCGCCTTCCTGAGACAAAAGAAGGCAATAGTTGGTATAATACAACCCTTTGGTTAGCTCAATATTATATCGAAATTGGTAAAACTGGCGAAGCAAAGCAGATTATTGACTGGGTTACCAATTCAGCAGACGCAACTGGCATACTTCCAGAGCAGAGACATCCGGTTAGTGGTGAGCCTCTATCTGTCGCACCGCTGGTTTGGTCTCATGCGGAATATATAGCAACACTATTAGACACTATTACGGAGCAAAATCATGAAGCGTAAATGGGAGCGCGCTAAACATGTAACAAAGCGTGCCATTAAAAATATGCACCCCAAGCAAATCACCAAACATGTTTCGCAGCGAAAAATTATTCAAAAGTTCGCCGATGATCATGGCATGGTCTATTTTGGGCTAATCGAGCCGGGTGACGACCACAAGCTAGTTCGTGGCATTACATCATCAAAGGATCAGAGGGATGCACATTATTGTATTGGTACTTATGATGGATATGATGTAGCTTTCGCTCAGCGTCGAGTGCTTTATCATCCGCCAAACGGTAAACCTGAAACACATAACTGGCTGGTATTTCAATTTGATTTGAAATTTAAATATCCTGGCCGTCATATCCTAGCTGTTAATAAAGGATTTCAGCTAAATTACAATCGCCTACTGCAGGGTTCACGAGTCTCTCCTATCGCAGATCAGGCTTTTGCCAGTCATGATCCTGCATTCACTCAGTTCTTCACTGTTTTTGCTGACCCTTCCCGACCTTACGATATAGCGTATACTCTACCTAGCGATGTTTCCACTATATTGGGGCGTCATTTCAGGCCATTATCTGTAGAAATAACTGAAGATTGCGTTTATATTTATGCAGATAATCAAAAACCTTCCGAACAGCTAATGGATGTAATGATTCAAGATGGAGTCTGGCTAGCTGAAAGACTGGACGCAATCAGTAAGTACTTGACAGAACAGCAGAAATAGTTGTATAATATACTATTATGAATAGTTCAGATAAGCCAACAATCAGAGAAACACTTCAAAAATGGAATGAAAATTACGATAATGGCGCTAAATTACAGTCTGTTTATTTGGCGATATCTATTAGCACTTTGATAATAGCTGGAATTGTTGGCTTATTGAATCACGATCTAGGTCAAAACACTCTGCTTATTTCTCTGGTTGCTTTTGTGGTATTTTTGGTAAATAGTGTAACCTGGGCATTACTACAATCTTTTGTTTTAATTCCCCTTTCAAAGAATTCGCCTACTAGCTCTACTGAAGTGAATAAAGAAACTAAAGTTGTGTCTGGTAAAAAATCTAAAAAGTAAATTACTGTACATACGGAAAAAGTTGTGCTATAATTATAAAGATTGTTTTAATAGTTAATAAAGTGAGCAGGAAATGGCAAAGAAGAATACAAAGCGCAAGCTAGTAGGTCTAGTAAGTGAACTTAGCGGACACCGAACCTACTACACTACTAAAAATACTCAAAATACTAGCGAAAAATTGGAACTACGCAAATACGATCCAATCGCTCGCACACACGCTCTATACGTTGAGACAAAGAAGAACCTTGGTCGCAACGAAGTAAAAGCACGAAAGAGCTAATTCAAAAAAACAGCCCAACTTCAAGGGCTGTTTTTTATTGTGTTTTTACTTTTCGCTGCCACTACAGCTCATCAGCATAGCTTTTTACTCTATGGAAGTAAGTAAACAAGCAAAAATTTTCTCGAGAGCTATTCGAGAAGACTTGTTTACTTACTTTTGGATAATTAAGCTCTAATCAAAAATAGTGGATTATCTGACGTGCCTAGGATTGTGGTCTTCCCGGGTCGCACAGGAACATCGACTACATTGAATTGGTAATGTACTCCAGTTCCATCCGAGAGCAGCTTTATGGCTCTTGGCTTCATATTGTATTTAATTAGCCAGTCGACAAGAGCCGGAGATTCCTCATTCATTCTTAGGTTAGGGTTGTTATCTAGTACGAAACCGGAAAATAAAACTTCCCCGTACGAATTCAAGACCTTGACTCGATCATGGATTTTGATTTTGTTTACGTCCAGTATATCCTTTCGTCTAATTGCGAAAACGCGTCCTTCAGAATGATAGTCTACGCCATAGTCATTAGCTACAAATCGACACCACATTTCAAAGAAATCAAATCCGTCTACCACTATTTCACTCAGGGTGTTTACACGATATATAATATCGAAAACTTTTCCGCTGGCAGTGATAACATGCTTAATTGATTGTCCATGAAATCCAATAATACTTTCGGGGTTTAAATCTATGAAAATTGGATTCTCGGGCATCATTACGCGAATAGGTTCGGTTATGTTAATCTTCCCAAGGTTTGCCATTGCATTCACCTCTTCAGCAGTAAACAAGTTTTGCTTGTTTATATTTACAATGTACCTCTAATCAGTATTAGATTGTTGATATTTTAACATAAATAGTATTAAAAGTCAATAAAAACACCCAGGGCTCTCCTGGGATAATATGTAAATCATGGAGCCACGAACGGGGCTTGAACCCGTGACCTCATCCTTACCATGGATGCGCTCTACCAACTGAGCTATCGCGGCAACTGATACCATTTTACTACATGAAGCTTAAAAATTAAAGTTTTATTATAAATAACTAGTATTTTATAATTTTCCATTGACGACATCAGTGTTCGAATGTTATAATTTAACACATAAGCACGCTGGAATCGTGTAGTGGCAATCACAGGAGACTGTAAATCTCCCGCCGTAAGGCTTCGTAGGTTCGAGTCCTACTTCCAGCACCAAATAGATTTTTACCACTTCACCAGAGGTGGTTTTTTATTTTAGTATAATCACTATTGACTTATAGCGTATATTATGTTAATATAAGATTAATCCAGTCAAGCTTTATTATAAAAGCGTGGAAGCGCATTACAAACCCAAACAAGCAAAAACTTGTTTACTATTAGAAAAGAGATAAAATGTTCGGTTTTGGTTCACGTGGTTCAAAGACTCTCACTGTCATCAAGAAGGGGATCAATACAGGTCAATTTATCAATCCTGTTAGTGTTGATAGCGACGGCTTCGTGCGCGTTGGAAATAAGCGAATCGTTCATATTACCGATAAAAACGGTAATATCTACGACCTGCTAGGTCAGCCTCGGCATTTCGCCTTCATTCCCAATGATTCCGTTTATGTAGAACTCTACGATGAAATCGGATGGTCTAAAAGAGATAAATTATTCGATCGCAATCCATTGACTACTCTGCTTGCAGTCCCTAATCAGACTGCAATCACCTTCGGTTCTATTCTGTCCGGAGAGGTTTCACGAGTTCGTTTCGTCGACATGTTTGGTGATTCGGTAGTTAGTGGCATTGTAACTAATGTCGATGCTAATGTCACTAATTATGACATAGCGGAGATTAGCGAATACATGCAGCGCTACTACACTGCGAGTAGTCATCGCTCTGTAAATAGGGATACTAATCGTATTGCCAAAGGTATCGCTGTTCATCTTGATATGAATAGCTCGTATCGCCCAATTACAGGTGTTAAGGTTGCTCGAACCACCGTCGCCTGTTCGAAACTAGGTCGCGATAATAAGCCCATGCTAACAGAGAAGCGTGTATATCTGGCAGGATATAAAGGCCTCCTTTTCTTCGCACGAGCCTAGCCTCTAAAAGTAAGTAAACAAGCCTTCTCGAATCATTCTCGAGAAAATTTTTGCTTGTTTACTTACTTCCATAGAGTAAAAGCTATGCTGATGAGCTGTAGTGGCAGCGAAAAGTAAGAGTAAAGATATAATTAAGGTAAATAAAAACACTCCTTTTAAAAGGAGTGAATCCACAATCTTTCTTGGAGCCGCTTCAGGGACTCGAACCCAGGACCTGCTGTTTACAAAACAGCTGCTCTAACCAACTGAGCTAAAGCGGCTTACAAGATTTAGTATATACCAGAAGGTATATTTTCGTCAATACTTTTTTATAAGAAAATTAAATTACTTTTCTTGGTTGACGAATTCGCTTTGGAGTGGCTGGTGGAATTATCATTTTGGCAGCCTTTTCTCGTAAATTAATAGCTAAGTCGGCTTGCCCATTGCTTTCGTAGGCGTCGGCCAGAATATTTAATGTCTGAGGAATTGGGTCTAGCTCAATTGCCCTTTCTAGAGATTTTACCATCTTCTTGGTGTTGCCTAGCTTTTCTTGAACCTTGGCATATGCAATGTGCCTTGCTGCCAAATCATCTTCCATCTCTAAGGCTTGTTCGAACGCTAGTGCAGCTTTTGGATACTGTTCAGTTTCATAATATATTAAACCGACGTTATGAAGGCTGCTTGCGCTCGGCTCAAGACTCTGGGCGATTTCAAAACATTCAATAGCATCCTTGAAGGCCTTTTGTTTTGCATACAGTATACCTAAACGATTATAGGCAGTTGCATTTCTTTCATCGAAGCGAAGGATTGTCAGTAGTGCTTTTTCGGCACGAAGATATTTCTTTTCCTGTAGAGATTCTTGTGCAACACCCCAAAGAGCATCAAGTTTATCGGATATCTTATTAGGAATATCGTTTACTGCTTCGTTGATTGATTGGCGTTGTAATATTGCCCAGCCGCCAAGAATTGTCAAAATTATTAGACCAAACATACTAAATACATTATATCACACTGTTGGTTAAAGCAAGTTTTATTGATACAGATTGATTAATTTGATGGCGCGCTTTCTCTAAGTTTTCCATCAATCTAGCTTCGTTAGCAGTTATTTTTCCGGATTTTAATATTAAAATTGAGTCGTCTATCAAATTCAGCGCATCGGTTTTATTCTTATCAACTCTATAAGCTATTAAAATCTTGTGATGTCTAGCTCCGGTTATAAACTGCTTGGCAAGCTTCATTCGGTCTAGGTATTGATTTTTTAATTCTGGATTTTGAATTATCTCTTGAAGTAAGACCAAGTCGTGTTTTGCGATGAAGGCTAGTTGCGCCCGCTCTGTTGGCGTTAGTTCTTCTGACTGCAGTAAGCTGGCTATAGTCTCTGCTTTCGGTGGTCGCAGGCGGAATTCTTGAACCCTAGATTTTATAGTATTTTTGATTTTTTCTGGGTGAGTAGAGTTTAAAATATAAAATATATTATCTCCTGGCTCTTCAAGGATTTTCAAAAAAGAACTTTGAGCGCTTGAGGTCATTTTTTCAATTTGGTGAATAATTACAATCCTTGGTTGATTAGCTTTAATCCTGAGAGAGATGGCTAAATCTTTAATATCTTCATTGGATATTAAATAATTAACTGATTTTTTTGATTTTTGAGGCTCTATTTCTAAGATGATCTTTGAGAATTTTTTAGCCAGCAATAAACTAGCCTTTGGTAGGCTTTTTTTAGCATCCCCAGTTAGTAAAATTCCCTGTGGCAATGATTGTAAATTTTCTAATTCCCCTGCACCTAGATCTTCTAAATTCATCGTTTCACTCTTTGCTGGAAAATTTCAGGAGTCTTGGATTCAAAAGTTTTTCGCTCACCATTTGGCATAGTTACTTCCAGGCTTCTAGCATGAAGGTAGAGTCTATCGGATTCTTTCCCATAAACCCTATCGCCTAAAATCGGAGTTCCTATATACTGCATGTGCACTCTAAGCTGATGTGTTCGCCCGGTGCGAGGTTTTAGCTCAATCAACGAATACTTTTCATTACTAGCTACGACTTGGTAGCTAGTTTGGGCTTCTTTACCTTTGGCGTCAACTCTAAAAGTACTAGGCGCTGACGGATTACGTGCTATAGGTAGGTCGATATTGGCCCTAGGGTTTTTAGGGGTGCCAACAACAACAGCCATGTAGGTTTTTTTGGCTTTTCGCTCGGAAAATTGCTTTTGTAGAGTCTTTGCTGCCTCTTCGTGTCTAGCGCCAATAATAACACCGCTTGTATCCCTGTCTAGTCTATGGACAATTCCGGCGCGATTTGTATTCAATCCCCATGATGTATAGCGCTTAAAGAAATCAGCCACAGTAAACTCATCGTTCAGCTCACCCTTGGAGTGTGTTAATATGCCGGCGGGCTTATCTACAATAATGACGTCATCGTCAAGGTATATTATTGGTAAAGATTCTTCTGAATGGTCTTTAAATTCGGGTATATTTATAGATATTGCCTGCTCTGGAGCAACCTCTGTTTTGGGCGAAGTTATAACCTTACCTTTTATCTCGATATGTCCAGCTTTGATGTGCTTTTGCCAGGTACTTCGTGAAATGTCCGGATAGCGTCGAGCTAGCTCTACGTCAAGTCTTTTTGTGGGGCTTACTGCAACAAAAAGATATACGTCCTTGCCTTTAAAAGGCATTCCGTAAGTCATCATATTGTTTTCACGCGGATTTTTGATTAATTCTCCAATTTCGGATTGACGTGCGGTTTTCACCAATTCCTCTATGTAGTAGGAATCATCTTCTGCTGTGTCATCAAAAACCACATACATTCTTTTTCCCTGAAAGATAAATTGAACCAAAAGACTAAATTCCGTCGGATGACTATAGTTAATTCGTTCAATATGACGAGGGACATTTTCATCTCCAGCCAATCCAAATAGCCTCAAAATAGCCAATATATCTTGAGATGCTGCTTTTTGTGCCATTAAAAATCTCCTTTCGGGCGAAGTCCAACAGCCTGCTGGGCACGAAGTAATGTGGCGTTTGCTGTTTTTGAAACTTCGGATTCAGACTTTTCCAGGTATTGAATTAGCTCTTCCCTTGAAACTTGATTAATTCGATTATGAAAATCAACCAAAAATTCTTCTACGGTTTCTGCTACTTTCTTTTTGAGGTCTCCGTATCTTTCTACACCCTGCCATTGACTGGCGACATACTCTAGGCTTTCACCACGCAAAGTCGCCATGATTTGCATTAAATTAGAGATTCCTGGTTGCTTATCCCAGTCTAGGTTAATCACACCTTCACTGTCAGTTGTCGCGCTCATGATTTTTTTGCGCGCAACATCAGGCGTATCAGCTAGATTGATTTTTGATTTTTCATCATTAGAACTTTTACTCATCTTCTTGAGAGGGTTAGTTAGGCTACGAATCCTAAGTCCATTATCCCGACTTATGAAGCTAGTCTGCTTGTCTGTAGATTCAGGCACAATAAAAGTCGGCCCAAATTTATTATTGAAGCGGGTCGCTATATCCCGAGCAATCTCTAGATGCTGGAACTGATCTTCTCCGACTGGCACCCATTTGGCGTTATATAGTAAAATATCAGCCGCCATTAAAACTGGATAATTCATCAACCCCATAGTCACGCTAGCAGAATGTTCACTAGATTTTTCTTTAAACTGAGTCATTCTCTGCATTTCACCAACATATGTGAAACAATCCAAAATCCAAGCCAGTTCACTATGTGCCGAGACATAGCTTTGTCGATACAAGAAGGTTGATGGATTTTTTATATCCAAACCAGCACCAATAAAATAAGATATATTTTTTAAAGTATTTTGATATAAAGTGTCATGATCTATAGGCGTAGTGAAGCTATGTAGGTCGGGGACAAACATATTGATTTGATAATCTTGGCTGTATTTTTGCTGAAGTTCAACCATTGGCAAAAAGGCACCGAGATAATTGCCCAAGGTCGGCTCTTCGTTTGAGCGAACTCCAGTTAAGATAGTTTGTTTTTCTGAGTTTGACATATTATTACTTATTATATCATTTTTGAGTTGAAGGCGCCAGCTCTTCGATTGATTCAAGAATCGGTTTATGGTAGGTTGGAGTGATGTCGTGCCCGGCTAAGATTGATTTTGTTGAAATTCTAGAATTAAGTTTAGTTAATTTCTTAATTCGAGATATCACAACAACAGGGTCGAGTCTACCGTAGATAATTTTCACGGGTCGCTTAAGTTTTTGTATATCTTCGTAAGCCGATTGGTCGATTATAACCTTTTTGAGACTTTTTAGAAATGCTGGTGCGTTTTCCGCTGAAAGATTGAATGCCGAAGAGGCGATGCCAACTTTTGTAGCTATGAAGCCTAGTTTAATTAAAGCGGTTGGGGTTACCTCCGGAGTGTTGACGCCAACGCTTTTATATAATGCAACCAGGGCTTTTTCTGTAGTTATATTAGAATTTTCTAAAGACTGGCGGCTGTATAGCGGTGGACTGCACAGAATCAACCCCTTGAACATAAAAGGATATCTTTTAGCTAGCTCGATAGACACCAAAGAACCCATAGAGTGGCCGATTAAGATAACTTTTGAAGCAATACCAAGACTGACGAGAGTCAACATGACTGATCTAGCTTGAAGCGATATATCATATTCAGCATATTTAGGACGAGGGGATTTACCAAAACCAAGTAAATCTATAGCGATTATTTTATAATCTTGTGGCAGAAAGTCTATAGTTGAAGTCCAAGATTCTAAACTGTTGCCAATGCCGTGAATGAACACAATGGTTTCTTTGGTTTTGCCGTCGGCTTTTTTAACATAGTGGTTTAAAACTCTAGGCGAATTATCAATTATGCGTTTAAATTTCGACATTAAAATCCTCCGTTTTTTTGACTATTTTCGCTATGAAAAAAGGCTCCAATCCCTGTTTGTTGGGCGATATCCTGCCCGACTTTTTGGTTCTGGATAAGTCTTGATTATTCCATTCTTCTATTGATGGGCTAATAATATCTTGGAAGCATATAGGTAGGTTGACGATTTCTGCATTTTTATTTTTTCGAAGTAGCCAATCGACAACCATTTCATTCTCCTCTGGCGCTAGTGTGCATGTGCTATAGACTAATGTTCCACCGGGGTTCAGAAGGCGCCAGGCCTCTCCGATCAACTGTTTTTGAAGTTTAGATAATCTTTTAATGTGTGCAACCGACCAGGTGTCCAGAGATTTGGTTTTGCTTAGATTTATCAACCCTTCACCACTACAGGGCGCATCAAGTAGGATATAATCAAATTTTTGATCAATTTTCCTAGAGATAAAAGCACCGTTAATCAAGAAATATTCGCTAACATTAACTCCTATCCTATTTAAATTTTGGCGTAGTTTATGTAGGCGATTTTTTGAATTATCATTTACAAATAAGTTGATTTTATTTTCAGATATATCTGCTATATGACTAGTTTTACCCCCAGGGGCTGCGCATAAATCTAGCACACTACTACCCTCTTTTGGGTCTAGCGCTAATACAGGTAGCCAACTCGAGGCATTTTGAATATATATTAATCCATCGAGAGCAAAGCTACTGTCTCTGACGGCCTCGTATCCGGTATCTATGGTATAGCCATTATTCATCCATGGAATATTTTTACCGCTCCAGCCGAGCTCTGTCAGGCTTTGTAATAGACTGTTTTCATTTGAGCATTTTAATTTATTTATCCTAAAAAACCTACCCAATTCATTTGAGAATGACTGCTTGGCAGCTGATTTTGTCAGGCTGTTTATTTTAGACTGTCGCTCTAAAAAGACTTGAAGCTTTTTGCCGCGTTTAGTTTCTAGGTTTGATTTTTTAGTCATATATTTTATATTTTAACATAAAATACACCCCAGATAATCTGGAGTGTATTTTTTGAATTAACGCTTTGAGAACTGTTCGCGTTTGCGAGCTGAACGAAGACCGTATTTCTTGCGTTCTTTTTCTCGTGGGTCGCGCTTTAGGAATTCTGCTTTCTTTAGCACTGGTCGTAGGTCGCTGTGACCGACAGTTAGAGCTTTAGAAATAGCAAGCTTAATAGCATCAACTTGACCAGCTAGACCACCGCCGTTTACACGAATGGTTACGTCAAATTCTTTTTGCTTTTTTACCAATGCAAGAGGATCGGTTACTTCAGCAAGAAGTGTTTTATTACCTGAAAGGTATTCTAAGGCTGGTTTGTCATTGATAGTAATTTCGCCTTTTCCAGCGTAAAGTCGTGCTCGAGCTGTTG
>JBHAEP010000033.1:0-6267 GCA_041855665.1 Nanosynbacteraceae bacterium | reverse complement strand
GATGGTATTTTTCGGCCAATTCATAAGTAAAATGATCAAAAGTTTCACAACTAGCAGGATCAAACCTTAAAATAGTACGAACAACATCCGGCAAATTATCAAGATTATCTAGAGGCGCCACGATCATACGGCTATTTTTCGCCAAAGGAACCAATTTCAATTTCGCCTCAGTTACAACACCCAAGGTTCCCTGGGCGCCAATAAAAATTCTTCCTAAATTAAACTTCTGCTGATGAGCATCCCATAAATCCCAAATCTGGTATCCAGCGGCATTCTTCACTGTTCTAGGGTGGTTAGTTGCGATGGTTTGAGCGTTGTTTTCCAATAATGTCAACATCTTACGATAAATTTCACCCTCGAAATCAGCCTGCTGACACTTCTCATTTAACTCATGCCGGTCCAATGGCTTAAACTCATACTCATTACCGTCAGACAAAACTACCTTCACAGAGTCAACATTGTCACTAGTAGGGCCATATTTTATTGACATTTCGCCGCTAGCATTATTGCCGATCATTCCACCTATGCCACAAATATCATGAGATGAAGTGTACGGAGCAAATAGTAATCCATTAGATCGAGTTAAATCCTCGACCCTTTTATGCATGGCGCCGCTTTGAACAGTTAAAGTACGACCCACAAAATCAATCGCCCCTATTTTGTTGTAATATTTACTCAAATCTAAAACATAACCCTCGGTCAAAGGTCCTCCAGACATACAAGTTCCGCCCACTCTTGGCGCAAAAAACACATTAGCTCCACTCTTTGTCATATCTGAAGCCCAGCGAACAACAGCTTTGATATCTTCGGTGTTTCTAGGGGCTATAACGCCCCTTGGCACAACCTCAAAAATACTAGCATCTCTAGAGACAGCTCGCCTAGCTGACTCGTTTATATCAATATCACCTGTAAATTGTCGCGCTCTTAGCGCTTCGAAAATCCCACTCATATTACTTATGATTAAACCACAAAACTAAACAAAAAAACAAGCCCGCAACAATTATTTAGCGAGCTTGGTTTTGAGTAAATTATTGCCTAGTAACCTTAACCATAGCATGGCGCAAGGGTCTACCGTCAAGTGTATATCCCGACTGAAGCTCCTCAGAAATAACTTCTTTGTCACCCTCTGCGTCATCGTCAAACTGCACAGCTTGATGTAGCTCTGGATTAAATTCTACGCCAAATTCTGCTGATATTTTCTCAATCTTAAGTTCGGACAAAACTTTATCTAACTGCTTCGCAAGACCAGCAACACCCTTAACCCATTGATCGTTAGCCAATTCTTCAGGAATATGACTAATTGCACGATCAATCGTATCAATCACCGGAAGAATCGACTTAATTGCTGACTCTCGCCCTGCCTGTCGAGCATTTGTTTTTTCAACCTCAGTCATTTTGCGATAATTTTCAAAGTCAGCCCGAATACGCTGCAAATCAGCAGTTAATTCCGCTTGAATATCTTTTTCTTCTTTTTTCAACTTCTTCTTATCTTCTTTAGTCATAAATTTCCCCTACTATTCTTTATCGTAATAATCTTTTTCAGCCAAAATATCCTCTAGCATAGCTCCTGCGTGTTGAACTAGCTGGATTGTTCTGGCGTAATTTTGACGAGTTGGGCCCAAAACTCCAATATAGCTATGCTCACTAAAAGGAGAGTTAAACTTACTGATAATCAACGACGCTCCACTATTTTTTCCAATTGGATTTTCCGAACCAATATACACATTCAAGGGTTCGTTTGGAGCTGCTTCACGCAACCAAGGTTCAATATTATCCAGTAGTCTAGCCACAGCCTGAACATGCTTACCCTCCAGGAATTCAGGCTGCGAAAACAGATTTCCAATACCATTCATATAGAGCTCGTCACCTATAGTTGCTATACCCAAGTTTTGAGTTAACTCAACCAAACTATCAACCGCACTGCGAATAGCCCTGTCTGCTCTAGTAGTGTGGGCAGAGACCCTGGCTGTCAAAGCGTGAAAACTTCTATCGTGAGGATTATTAATATCCTCGTCTTGTTTTTGATTTAGACTATTTACATAAAACCTATATCCAAGATCAGTCGGGACTCGCCCGGCACTAGTATGGGGTTGAGTAATCATCCCCTTAGCCTCCAGCTTGGCCATTTCACTTCTAATAGTAGCACTAGACACTCCGAAAAGTTTCGCCAAAGTAACGCTACCTACTGGAGATGCAACTTCAGCATATTGTTCAACTATTGCAGCTAATATAGCTTCTTGGCGTTCTGTCATACTTTAATCATAGCATAAAATTAGCACTCAATCAACTAGAGTGCTAATTTCGACTCGCCACTAGTTCTCGTAAAATCAAATCAGCTACTACGCGGCCAGCATCATCGCCGGTATGACTAGCTGGGTTTTCAGTAATCTCCTTGACGTGATCTATGGCATCTTCGAGCTTGTCGTTCACCACAACATGGTAAACTTTCTTCGATAAAACCTCTTGGAGTTCACGAATAGCGCTAGCACGACGCTTAGGCCATTCTGCTCGGAATTCTTCTTCGTTAGAGTATCTAGATTTTAACCTCTCTAGCCAAACATCGTATCTTGGCGGAACTATAAATATTGGCGTCACCCGAGGTGTTAAAGCTAAATATTCTTCAACGCCTTGAATATCAACATCTGTTAGTGCAACCTTGTTTTGGCTATTTGCATTTTCAAGCTCAGAAACAGATGTGCCGTAAATTGTTCCGTGCACAAATTTAACCTCAATAAATTCACGGTTCAGAATCATTTCAGTCGCTTTGTCACTGTCAATAAAATGATAATCGATGCCGTCTACTTCCTCTCGTCCATTGTTCGAGCGAGGTTTTCTAGTAGTATGAGAAACTAAATCATAGTACATACTACCCTTGAATAATTCTTTTTTAATAGTGTCTTTTCCGGCGCCAGCTATACCGACCAAAAGCACTATGTCGGTAGATTGAGCAATAAAAATACCATGACTAGAAGGTTGATATTCCTGTACTAATTCTTCCATTTAATCCCTCTTTAACATTACAGTAAAAGCCTCAGATGGAATATCCACCTTACCGAAGCGTTTCATACGTTTTTTACCTTTAGCTTGCTTTGCTAGTAGCTTCTTTTTTCGACTAACATCTCCTCCGTAAAGATAGCCTGTTACGTCTTTGCGGTATGCGGAAATATCCTCTCGAGCAATAAATTTACCGCCAATCGCCGCCTGTAAACTCACTTGGAAATTCTGCCTAGGGACGACCTCTTTAAGTTTTTTAACAACTTCCCGACCAAGAGCTTGTGATTCACTACGGTGCGCCATTACGCTCAATGCGTCAACCATCTCTCCGGAAACGTAAAAATCAACTCGAACCAGATCCTCAGGGAAATATCCAGCTAGCTCATAATTAAAGCTTCCATAGCCACTAGTAACACTCTTTAGCTGGTCGTAAAAATCAGTCAAAAGATTGGCCAGTGGTGCCTCAAAGGAAATTAGAGCCCGTTCATCAATATAGCTCAAATTCTTCTGGCGACCACGTTTGCTGACAATCAATTGAATCACCGCACCAATATAATCACTCGGCACAACAATCTCACCATTAATCCAAGGTTCACGAATTTCAGAAATTTTAGTAACTACCGGCAACTCGCTGGCACTCTTGATATCCAATTCCTCGCCATCCGTCATAGTAACCTGATAATCAGTGCTTGGATTTGTCACCACAAGATCTAGATCATATTCGCGCTCCAGGCGTTCGCGAATAATGTCCATGTGCAAAAGACCCAAAAAGCCAATTCGAACACCATAACCCAAAACTGGAGAATTTTCAGGCTCGAACTGCAAGGCAGAGTCGCTCAAGCTTAATTTTTCAATCGCATCCTTAAGATCGTTATAGTCTTCATTAGACACAGGGAAAAATCCCGCATAAACAAACGGTTTAACTTCCTTATAGCCAGGTAGAGGCTTGACGATGGTTTTCTTCGCAATATCATCCATATATTGCTATATTGTATACTATTTTTGCGGCAAATGCCATTTATATTATCAATGCAAAGGCTACTTATTTATTTTTTCGTTTTTTAGATAATATCAATAAGATAGTAGATGAAACAACAAATATGCCTGTAAATACAATAAACAATATACTAAACCAAATACCCATAATTTCTTGTGTTGCCGAAGCTTCAGGATCGACGTATTCATTAGCTGCATGCATATAATACATAACACTAGAAACCACTCCACTACCCAAAGCCAGCGTTAATGTAACTCGACGTGTTGTATGTAAGATTGAATTCAGTTTCATATATTTCCTATCGCTCATTTAAATTACAAATATATATTATCATTTTAAGCATCACCCCTCAACTGCCTATCAATGTGAAGTAGTAATTTCTGATAATCATATTCTGAAAAATCAGTCATATCCAGATAAACATCAAATCGCGAATCATATTCAACAGATCCGCCCGAATTATCACATTCATCGATAATCTTGTCGCCATGACCCAGATGCCTATTTCCAGAAATTATTCTATTATTATATCTCTCAACCCTAACATTCTCTCGGCAGTATAAATAATAAACTACTGTATTAGTGTCGAAATCTTTTAGCCTAGATAAATCTTCTTGTTCGTGTAAATCAATAAAAACATCGACACCCCTATTTGTGATATTTTTAACTATATTCAAAACGGATTCGAAAGAAATTCTATCAACCTCTCCCTCGCTCAAAAAATCTCTCAACCCTTTGTCGTATAGATTTTCTTTAATATCATCAAGACCTATACTAAATAGACCTAAATCTTTAGACAGTTTTTTAACTAAAGTAGTCTTACCTACGGCAGACTTTCCAGTAAAAATAATTAAGCTCATTTAATTAAAATACTTTTTCAAAGTAACGGTATCGCCAACTCGAGCGTCACGAGTAGTCTTCAAGTTTGTTACGATATAGCCAATTTGACCTGTAGCCAATTTGTCATCAGGGTTCATGACTGGACTTAAATGACCAACTTCCAAAGCTAGACCATGAGCCTCGGTTGCCATCATATAAATAGCCTCACCTTTCTTAATTTCACCGTCAACCACACGAACATACAAAATAACTCCGCGATAATCATCATAATAGCTATCAAATATCAAAGCCCTGGTCGGGTCATCAGCTTGACCTTTTGGCGCTGGAATTCTATCAATAATTGCATCCAAAACCTTATCGACATTTTTCCCAGTTTTTGCTGAAATATGAATAATCTCATCCTCCGAGCAACCCAATAGGTTAATAACCTGCTTTGAAACCCGTGGAACATCAGCAGCCGGAAGATCAACCTTATTTAGAACTGGAATAATCGTCAAATCTTGCTCCATGGCAAGATAAACATTTGCCAAAGTTTGCGCTTGAATACCCTGCGACGCGTCAACAACCAAAATCGCACCCTCGCAAGCTTGAAGAGAGCGTGAAACTTCATAAGAAAAATCTACATGACCAGGAGTGTCTATTAAATTAAATTCAACATCTTTATAATTCATTCGAACCGGCGCTAACTTGATAGTAATACCCTTTTCGCGCTCCAAATCCATTGAATCTAGAAGCTGTTTTTTCATATCGCGCTTCTGAACAGTGCCGGTCATCTCCATCATTCGATCAGCTAGAGTTGACTTGCCGTGATCTATATGTGCAATAATACAGAAGTTTCGAATAGAATCATTTTTCATATTCTGTTATTTTAACACTTTATCACTGTTTTAGCTAGCTTTACTAAACATCACAGCTTTGATTTTTCGCCAAACAGGACCAGCTTCTTCGATACGCAAAATACTCGATAAAATCAAATAAACCAAAAAACTTAACGCAGTTATTAAAGCAAACTTAGGGAAAACTGACCAGAAACTTAAGTCTGTTGTTCGCACTGGCATCATGTAAACCAGTAGATATGTCACTATACCCATCAATAAAGTAGCGATCACCATCCGAATTAACGCTGTTCTAGTTTTATTGTCAAAAATCCCCGGCACTAACTTCATTAGAATAATAGAAAGAATCACAACTTCCACTATTGAAACAATACCCTGGGCCCAAGCTAAACCATAAACACCCCAGTCGAATTGCATGGTAAATATAATCGCCAAAATAACATTTAAGGCTATTGCAAAAATTGAAACATAAAGTGGAGTTTTGGTGTCTTGATGCGCGTAAAATGCTCTAGCAATAATATGATACAGCGAACGGAAAACAATCGGCACAACTAGCGCCCCCAAGATGCTAGCGTAAAGTGCATTTCCACCATTTACGAT
>JBHAEP010000032.1:0-4565 GCA_041855665.1 Nanosynbacteraceae bacterium | reverse complement strand
TAGGATATTTGTCTTTGTCTTTTGGCTCTGAGCCAAAGTTAATGGCAGCGATGTTATAACCTCGCTCAATCATACCGTCAGTTACACCTCCACCGACACCAGTATCATCGATTTTGATTAGAACCGTTTTATCCAAATTAACAAATTGCTCGAGATGGTCACAAACTTCAGTGGTACGCTTTTTAGTTAAGACTTTACTCTTAATAATCTGCAAACCTTTACGCATCTTAAACACCGTCCGGTCATTTCCCATACGAGCCACATCAACACCCACTTCAATTGCTCCAGTTTGATCAGCTTGACGCTCCATTGCCTGCAAGACTTTGCCTTTAGAAATGATAGCGTTGTCAGCTTGACCTAGTGGCTCACCAAGCCATTTCCAGGCATATAGCTCTGGGTCGCTCTGTTCATCAATCTGACGTTCAATTTCTAGCACATCAGAAAATAAACCGTATTTTTTCATCGTATCAAAATTAATTTTCTTAACTAGAGTGTGTTCATTCGGATTTTTGCAAAACTTAATCCAAACCGGATCATCATCATTAAGACGATTAAAACTGATAATAATCCGACTGCCTGGCTTTCGGATTGTTGGCGTCAGCACCTCCCAGCTATTAGCCGTCACTGATTGGGCTTCCTCAACCCAGCAAATATCAACACCTTCCATTGATTTAATTTCATTTATGTTATGTCTTAAGCCTTTAAAGACGAACTCCGATCCAGTGACGGTGTTACTAATCGAATTTTCAGTGATTTTGTAATCTGTGAAGCCGTATTTGTTAATAATATCGCTCAGTAATTTATGGACTGAGTCTTTAATGGTGTTTTGGATCTCACGTGTACAGAGTATGCGCAATCTACTATCTCGAGCTTGAATAACGAGAGACTCGGCGATGTTATAGCTCTTGCCACCACCACGGCCGCCATAATAAATTAAATAACGCCAAATTAAGCTATATAAATCGGCGTATTCTGGAATTATTTTGATTTCGACTGTTGGCTGCACTTATCAGTCTCCATAAATGACACTAGCGCGACTGGTGGTCCATCAAATTTGGCATCAATAACTTGCTTAGCCTTCCCTTCGGTGCGGTCGGTAATTTCAGCCGCATTAGCAAGCCATTTACTATCACCACTTCGCATTGCATCTCTAATTCGTGCTAAAGCAATACGCTGCGCCATCGTCAACTCATCTTTACGCTTTAGTAAGTCATCAATCTCAGATTGAGTCATGTTGAGCATTATTCGATATTGAGCTGTGATTGAATCTTGGTTTTTAGGGCGACCACCTGGATTTATGTTTTGTGGATTATCGCCAAAGCCCCCTTTCCCTGTCGGATTAGCTGCCACGCCAGGTTGAAAATCAGTTGGCGCTGGTTTTCTCTTGCGTTTTAGAGCAGGTTGTTTTGTAGTAGGTTTATTATTTGACTTCTGGCGTGCCATTTTCCCATCCTTCCTCGTCTCCGTTCGTTAATTTCCACCATCTTTTCCGTATAACGTCGCAATAGTGAGGATCTAATTCAGATCCAATACATTTGCGATCAGTTTGTTCACAGGCGATTAGCGTCGAGCCACTTCCTAAGAATGGATCATAAATCACATCTTTGGCTTTTGATAAAGATAAAATAGCTTTAGCGCATAAGCCAATCGGCTTCATAGTCGGATGCTCTTTGCTTTTTACTGGTTTATCAAAAAACCACACATCAGATTGAGTTCTTCCGCCATGCCAATCACGACGCTTGCCTATATCACCATAAATAGCGATTTCTGCTTCTGAAGTATCGCCGTCATCGGCTTCATACTTGCCGTCATTAATATGATAAAGAATTGGCTCAAATTGATGTTGAAAATCAGAACCGCCTAGCGTAAAGGTATTCTTAACCCAAATTATATAGCTGCGCCAAGTTAAACCGCTAGCTTCTAGCGCTGTCCTAAAATCATTTAATTTAATTGGTGACATAAAAGCCATTACCCCTCCCCGGACATTTTGTGCTATGCTTTGGCTAATTTTATCTAAAAAATCCCTAAAATCTTGGTCGCTCATCTTGTCATTAGCTATGCGTTTGCGACGACACTTATTGCCTCCAATGTAGCCTATACCATAAGGTGGATCAGTTACACAGGCAGTTGCTGGCTGAGCAAATAACGGACTAATCTCTTCAAAAGATCCGCAATAAAGTAAATGGTCTCCCAATCGGTATGTCTTACCTAATTGACTGATAGCTGGCTGTTCGGATTCTAATTTAGGCGGTTCATCTTCGATAATCTCCTCGTCAGATAGGATAACTGGCAGTTCTAATCCCCAGTCTTCCAAATCGACATCGCTCCATTCATTAGCTAACACTTCCCAATCCCAATCGCCACCACTAACATTGTCTTTAATGATAAATTCTCGTTGTTTCTCTTCTGGCCAGTCGACAATTTTAACTGGCAACTCTTTAATGCCAGCTTCCTGAGCGGCACGATAACGCATGTTGCCACCTAGTATCACTAAATCTTTATTTACAATAATTTCACGCGCCTCAATCATTTCCGGAAAATCTTGTAAAGATTTAACTAATTTTTTGAAGTTATCATCTTTAATAGTGCGTGGATTGTTAGGATTAGGCTTCAATTTTGATATTTTAATAACAGCAGTTTGTATATTATGCACGACGTTTCCTTCCTTGCGGTGGCAAATAATTAATTTCAGACTTGTTGATAATAAAATCGGGTTGGCGGGTGGTTGAATATACCACAAGATCATACTTTTCAGCATTAAGCACTACATATTGCATACTCACGTTTTTGTTATATTTTAGCGCTTGTCTAAATGGTAAGAAGTTCTTTTTGTAGAATCCTCTTTGCGAATGAAACCAACGATGAATATAAGTGAATATTGCACCTTGTTTAACACAGATGGTGCGCTTATCAACAAAATAAATCGTTAAATTATTGGTTCGTCTAGCGCTAATCATTCCCGCCCTTAAGTTTATTTTTTCAATTAAAAAACACGAATCCTGTGTTTGATTCGTGTGATGCATATATTATATTACAAAATGCTACTTTTGTCTATGTTTTTCAAAAATTATCTTGGGTAAAGGAGCGCTTGCTTTTCTTCCATCTTTTTATAGCCCCAGCTCGGCCGCGTTCTCTGGCGATTCTGGATCGCTCTTCTGGGGTTAATTTTGCCCAACCTTTCTTGCCAGCCTCTGACTTCTTTTGGTTGGCAACGGCTTGTTGCCTTAATGTTTCATGAGATATTAAACCAAAATTAGTAATGATTGAGCTTTGGAATTTAAGAACAAAAATCAGCTCATCTATTGTTGCTTGGTAAATGTCGGATTCGTTTCTGCCTTTAAGGAAACAGCTATTCTCTTTTTCATCTAAAATAAAATCGTAATCTTTAACAAAATCATCTTTTGGATCGCACCAAACCAATACCTGACAATCTGCGCCAAATTCACGCTGATCGCTTAACGCTTCATAATATAACTCTTCGTCATAATATGATATGTTTGGTGTATCTTGGCTAATAACATTAATTAAGTTACGACTGTTTTTTGCTATTCTCTCTAATAATTGCTTATAATTATTCATTATCTGACTCCTCTTCATTGTCATATTCTACTACAGCGCGAGTGCTATTTCGACTTGCATAAAATGTCACTGTTCGACTGTTAACTTCATCTCGATAAGAATATCCTGGAATTATGCCTTTGTTTAATAAATACTGATAGTTAAGTCCAGAATTGCGATTTGGTCGATGATTTCTGACTTCGCTAATAACTTTGTCGAAGTTTGAGATTGGATATTTTTTAGCTAAACGCTCATCTCGCTCAGCTTTATAATTAGCTAACAATGCTCGATATTTCTTCTCAATGCCTGATTTTTTAGTCGGAACCGCTGATTGTTTGCCATTTAATACTACTTCGCCAGTTTGTTTGTCAATAACTTCGATGTTAAAGTAGTAGTAAACGCCTTGTTTTTTAGGCTCAGAGATTAACTCTGAGCGCTTAACCTCATAGCGAGTTTCGTTGTATTCTTGAATTAAACTAGTCATTGTTGCTATCTCCTTATTTAACCAAGCTGTTTAATTTGTTAATATTCTTGAATCCGTAAGTTTTACCACCTGCAATAGTAATTTTAATTTCATCAGCTTCAACTTCGGCGTTGATAATTTCTTTGCCCCAAATGGTTTTACCGATAAAATCAGTGGCATTTTCTTTGGTCTGTTGAGCGGCCTTTTCAGCTTCTTTAGCCTCAATAGACAATGCATATGAATTGCTAGTTAATCGCATTGGAGCTTGAGCGTTATCAACAGAGCCACCTTTAGCGATTGCTACATTGTCTTCTGTGAAAATTGTGTAAGTGTTGTAGTAAGTGTTTTTAAGATTTAGATTTTCTGGATTAGAATTGATAATTTTAATAATTTCTTCAACTGTTTTGTTTTCTGCTAATTGTTTGAATTGTTCGTAGTTCATTTGATCGCTCCTTATTTTGTTTAACCGATGTAGTTAATTTCTTAACTGTCTACATTATAGCAAACATACTCTGCTATGTCAACACTTTTTGCAAAGATTTTT
>JBHAEP010000031.1:0-8038 GCA_041855665.1 Nanosynbacteraceae bacterium | reverse complement strand
TTGATTTTGAAGCATAGTTGGCTGGTACAGGATAGTTTTTGCCATCTGGGCCAATCATTTTTTCGCCGTCAAAAACTCCTTCGATTACTTTACCGTTCACATCTTCCATTGAGTTGGCTACAGGTGCCGTGATTTGTCCATCTTCACCCATGATGCTAAGTAATAATTCTTTTGCGGCAGCTAGATTTGTTTCAGCTTCCTGGATAAGCGATTTAAGTCGCTTGGCTTGTTTTTCTGGTAATTCAGACATGGTCTCGCAGTTCCTTTTGTCTATGTTTGTAATGTTATTGGTATTAAATATACCAGTTTTTTAAAAATCGCGCAAGCCCCGAAAAAGTTATCCACACGATTTTAAGTAGTAGGCCAAAAAGTGTTGTATATTTTGATATTGAAATAAAAAACCCGCTCTGCTATAGAACGGGAATTTTATGTAACGTAAGGATATCGTGCGTAAAATTAGCGATTAGCTAAGTTCTACAGTTGCACCAGCTTCTTCTAGGGTTTTCTTTGCAGCTTCAGCTTCGTCCTTAGCTACCTTTTCCTTTACAGGAGCTGGAGCGCCGTCAACGATTGCTTTTGCTTCACCAAGACCAAGACCAGTGATTTCTTTAACAGCCTTGATAACTGCTACTTTTTGAGCACCAGCGTCTTTTAGTGTTACTGTGAATTCAGATTTTTCATCTTCACCACCAGCAGCTTCGCCGCCAGCAGCAGGACCTGCAACAGCTACAGCAGCTGCAGCTGGTTCAATTCCGTACTCATCTTTTAGTACGTTCTTTAGTTCGTTTACTTCAAGAACTGTAAGTTTAGTTAGTTCTTCAGCAAGTTTTTTAATGTCAGCCATAGTTGACTCCTTACGTAATTTAATAATTTATACTAATTTGTTGCTTTGGCTTCAATGCCATCCAAAAGACCATGAAGGTTTCCAGAAAGTGCATTGATGCTGTCGTGAACTGGTGATAGCAACTGAGCAACAGTCTCGGCAATAAGCTGTTCCTTGCTTGGAAGGCCAGCAAGTGCCTTGATTTCGTCAGTTGTAAGTAGCGCACCTTCGCCAGAAAATCCACCAATTAATTGTAGTGTTGGATTTTTCTTTGCGAAATCGTTCAAAATTTGTGCTGGAGCTACTTCATCTTCGGTGCTGATCGCATAAATTAGCTGACCAACAAGTGGAGATGTATCAGTTTCTTTATAAGTATCAATCTCGCTCATCGCAACTCGAACAAGGCGGTTTTTAACAACTTTAATTGTTACGCCCTTTTCACGAGCTTCGCGACGTAGAGTTTGAATATCTTGTACACCAAGACCTTGATACTGCGCAAAAGCAGTAAGCTTAGCCTCAGTAAGTAACCCACGAACCTCAGCAACCAAAGTATTCTTTTTATCGCGTGAAATTGCCATAAAAATCCTTTCTTCTTTGATTTTTCTGAGTTATTAGTGCCCGATATCCATACTGTTAACGTGCGTAGTCTAGGGGTATCAAAAATAATTACACCTTATCCACCCCAAGAGACGTTTTACGACAAGAAGCGATTAAATCGCTGTTTTTGCCTCGGTAGCGCTTATTGATTATTAATCTTGGCTACTGTCTCTGGTAAAACCTACTGGTTTATATTATCACGAAACGGTAATTCTAGTCAATAGTTAAATATATTTATATTCATACCATGTAATATGGAAAAATATAGCAAAGTATGTTATAATATAAAAAGCTATGGAGAAAGATCAGAAAAATATATTATTTAACCACGCGGATAGAATTTTGGCGGATTTTTCTGAGAGCGATAAAAGTTCTAGTCATGAAAGAATTTCTAATCATGCAGAGCGTGTTGCCAATCTAGTGAAACGATATGCTGGAGAGTTGGTTCCGGAGGAAGTTTATCAGGCTGCCCTTCTCCATGATATTGCTCAGCAGGCTAATAGTGAATACGGAAATATTTGTCGTCACACGATCGACAGAGATAGTGATTTTGCTATGGAATCTCTAATTCGACATGTATCAAGTATACCTACAGAATTCCCGGCAAGTAAAAAAATCGAATCGCTAAAATACACTTATACTCTTTTGAATGATGTTTCCGTCATCGAGCGTGCAGCTATGAATTATGATAGATTTAGCAACGGAGATGTGGTTGATATGAGCCAAGAAGACTGGATGATTAACGAACCAGAGATTGATATTGAGCACCTGCGAGAAATTAGCGAAAATGTCAACATTGAGTCTATCATTATAAAAGCCGCTGCTAATATTGATGATCTTGAACACCCTGCTCGTGATGAGCGTAAGTTAATGAATGATATTTTCCAGGCCGAATCTTTTTATGGTCCACTTTGTGAGATTTTAGGGCTTGATGCTATGTCCGCTAAAATGCGAAGCAGTGCTTTTTATCAGCGAGCGATTCATACCGGTGGATTTGAAGATGCTTACAAAAAGAGTTCAGAAATTATTGAAAAAGCTTTAAAGTTCGATCCAAATGAAGTGATCGAAGATGTATTTAACGGTCAGATGACAAATACTTTTAGGTTAAGTGGTGACGATTTCGAGCCAAGCGAAGAAAAGATTATTTTTGGTGCCGGAAAGTTGATTACTAAAGAGGCCGATTCAAGGTATACTTATCGAGTTAAGAGTTTGGGTTCTTTGGCTAAAAAACTTAAAAAGCATGAAAAAAACGGCAATTCTGAAAAACAAACGCCGATGGATGTTTTAGGTGTTACGGTGGTTAGTAATAGTCGAACTGACTCTATGGAGTCCTTTGCGGCGACTCTCCAGAATTTAATCGACGGAGATGATTACGAATTGAAACCTGCTCCAAGTAAGGATAGAGCTGGTTATGTTTCTGGTGCAGAAAATTATATTCAAGCAGCACAAACGGTGTTATTACGGCATGATATCGATGCGGATCTAGTCCATTTCAACACACAGGATTCAGAGGATGTATTTCAGGTAGCAAAAATGACATTCATTTACAAAGATGCTTTACCGGTAGAGATTCAGTTCTTAACAGAAGAAGATCGTCAACAAGCTCGAATAGGTCATGCTTCTCATGTCGCCTACAAACAGGCGCATCTGGGGAGTTCTACTAGTGATGACATGGTTTTTGCTTTACGCGCAATCAACCGTCGCAAGCGTAATTTTTCTCCTGATGAGCTAAACTTAAACTCAAGATCAGAGATCAGCGCCAATGAATTTTATCAGAAGATTGATAATTTTTCGCAGTCAACACCTGATGTCAGTAGTAATACCATTCTTTCACGGTCTTTTAGCGACGTAGGTGAGGTTGATCCAGAAATTGCTAAAATTTTTGATTCTGGTAAAAATCAATTAAACTAAAATTATGTCCGAAGTTGAAATTAAACAGATTCAAATTCCATCTAAAAGTCGCGATGACTACGTGTTAAATTTAGGAAGATTTATCGCTGAATATGATAATCCGCGGTCTTTAGCTAAAAAAACAGCTATTATTTATGGTGATTTTTCGAGTGATTTTTTGGATGAAATTCTGGATATTTTTAGAGAAGTAATCGTTGTTAATGATCGACCCACTGGACTGGTTCGAGTTTTAACGGCTCACGATAGTAAAAGCGCATATAATTTAGTTCGCTTCCCTGCTTTTGATTTTTGTAGGTTAAGTCCTGAACGCTAAATTAAAAAGCTCGCATAGATTTTGCGAGCTTTTTGAAATTTATTCTGATGAATTAAGCAATTACGTTTTCAACCTTAATTCCAGGACCCATAGTCGTTGTGATAGTGATTGACTTCACGTATGCACCCTTTAGACCTGTTGGTTTTTGTGCTGCTAGGCTTTCGAAGAATACATTTGCATTCTCTGCTAGTTTTTCTGCGCCGAAGCTTACTTTACCAACGCCAATGTGTACGATAGCTTGCTTGTCAACGCGGTATTCAACTTTACCAGCCTTAGCGTCATTAACCGCTTTTGCTACGTCTGTTGCAACTGTTCCACTCTTTGGATTTGGCATTAGTCCACGAGGGCCAAGAAGCCGTGCGTACTTACCAAGTTTTTGCATATATTGAGGAACTGCTACTAGAACGTCGAAGTTTAGTTCTTCTTTGTCTAGTTGTTTTAGGAATTCTTCATCACCAACGATGTCAGCACCTGCATCCTTAGCTGCTTTGTGCATATCTTCTGGAGCGAAAACAGCTACGCGTACAGTTTTACCTGTTCCGTGAGGAAGGTTTACTGTTGTTCGGATGTTTTGGTCAGCTTGTCGTGGGTCTACCCCTAGGCGAGCGTGAATTTCTACACTTGAGTCAAACTTAGTCGCGCTAGTTTTAACTGCTAGTTCGATGGCTTCGTTTAGACTGTAAACTTTTGATTTCTCAACAAGTTCTGCAACTTTTTTATAAGCTTTACCGCGTCGTTCGATGCGAGGACGAGTAATTGGTTTTGGACCTTTCTTTACAACTGCTTCACTTCCATCTTGAGGAGTTGTGTCGCCAGCTTCTTTGCGAGCTTCTTTTTCAGCTTTTGCTTCAGCTTCAGCTAGGGCTTTCGCGCTACGCTTTCCAGCTTTTGCTGTGTGAGATTCTTCTTTTTCTTCTTTTGGAGCTTCAGTTTTTGCTTCTTTAGCTTCCGCCATCGCTGCTTCGATTTCAGCAATAGTGTTCTTTTCTGTTACCTTTAGGCCCATTTCCTGAGCTTCGGCAAGTAGATCGGCTTTTCGTGCCATGAACTTTTAAACCCTTTCTGTGGTATTAGCGGCTTTCGCCTCCCAGCATTGATTAATATCTTATTTATTATATCATGAATTATAATTAAAAACAAAGAATTTGACAAAATCTTAGCTAAGTGTATTATAAAGTTAAACCTAATGAATTTTAGGTTAAAGCATCGACATATAGTGTGCTGGATATAAATAGCTTTAGCTAAGTACTTTACTACAATAGGAGGTGGCCAAGATGGTCAAAGTTAAGGTTGCTCGCAAGGGGTTTTCAGGCGGTAAGATTCGTGGTTTAAATTTCACTGAATCTCGTGATCTCACTATTGATTCGGTCCTGATCACTCATGGTCCAAATCGTGATGAGTTAATGCGAATCTTTCAGTGCCAATACGACGACGTCTCTGTTTTCGCACAACCCTTTAGGGGTTCAGCAGAGCTGAGTAATGGCGCAAAGGTTGAGGTTGTGTTTAATCTCTCAAGTATTAGCTACCTGTCACATTCTGATAAAAGTGGTTACTGCTTTCAATTTCAAGCAGAGGTCCATTCCATGAACGTGGTCGGCGCTACTAATAGCAACTTGATTGCTAGTGGAAGCGTCTTTAGTGCTGGTTTTGTGTATGATACTCGTACCCGTAATGGTAAAACCTTAACTATAACTTAACACCTTAAACCCCCCCGAGAAATCGGGGGTTCTTTATTTACTTTTAAATGATTTTAGTTTATAGTATGGATTAATAATTAAATATATAGTACATTTCAATCTCACCCTTAAGGAGTGTTTTAAAATGGAGGCTTTTGTTTCTTGCCTATTGTTGCTGATTATTTCCATCTGTGTCTTTGTAGGATTTTTAACGAGCTTGATTTATGGTTATGGGCTTAAGTCTACTCTGGGAGACAATAACGCCAGTAGCGAAGAGCGACAAATAAGGTTTAAGTTTTATAGGGCAGTCTTCTGGGCGATGATTATATCATCTATAGCGTTCAACACTATTCCGATATTGTATGGTTTAGCTTTTAATGATGCATATAGTCAAATGAAGCTTGCTGGCGTATTGATAATTACGTTATTTGGCTTGTTTGCAATGTTGATTTATCGCCTTACGGTAAAGCCGCTATTTGGACGAACGGATCTAATGGGCACTCAAGCGGTTTTATTGTTGGAGTTTTCGAAAACACATAAAGCTATGATGATGGTTATTGCCTTAAATCTGGCTTCTATCTTAGCTGCATTTATTATCTTTTAAGGAGTGGTATTTTATGGTCGTCGTTTTATAGCGGCGACCTTTTATTGACATTATAATTCTAAAATGATATTATTATAAAGTTCAAAAGCAAGCCGGCTGTTGAATGTGTCGCAAACGCTGCGATAGCTTCCATTGCTATACAGTTACGTAATAGCACGTACTTTTTAGGAGTATAAAAACAAATGTCAAATACTGGTAACATCAACGTTGAATCAGCTCCCGTTAGCTACTACAAGGTTGTCGGTGCACGCCTGATAAAAGGCCCTGATGTTCGTGAGATCCAGAACCTCCTGGATTCAAAAACGCGCTCCGCTTCGGGCGAGCCTGACTTTATTCGCGCAACCTTTGAGATGCGTCTTTGTCCTTCAGCGCTGGCTACCAACCCTGCAAGCGGAGGGGCTCGCACTATCATCGCAACTGCAACTGCTGATGTGTGTGTTGTCAATTTCCAGACGGAAATTGAAGGCTGTGAGGAGTTTATGTCGGACATTGTTCTTGGTATCAAGAATTTCTCGATGTTGCTCAGCCCGCCCGGTCATAAGGGAGTATTCGTTAGTCGTGAGGTAGATGAAGACGTTGAAATTCGCTACAACACGAATCGTCGTACGGGCTTCGTAAAGAATATTAAGGCTCTGGCTTAGTATTTCATACTCCAAATAAGCCCCTAGTTTATTAACTAGGGGCATTTCCTTTTTAGTATTGTCGATAAAATAAAATACCCCATGTAAATAACAGGGGTATTTTCGAATTTTATTCAGTTACTTCAACTCCCATTGAGCGAGCAGTTCCTGCGATGATTTTAATTCGAGCTTCTTCATCGTTTGCGTTTAGAAGGTCTTTTTTCGCTTCAGCGATTTCAGCTAGCTGTGCGCGAGTGATTTTACCAACCTTGTCTGTGTGTGGTTTACCGCTACCTTTTTGGATACCAACGGCTGCGCGGATCATATCGTCAACTGGTTGACCAAGGCTTTTCCATGTAAATGTTCGATCTTCAAATACTTGAATGTGAACGATTACGTCTTTACCCATATCACCCTTAGTGGCGTCGTTGAATGGATTAATAAAGTCCATCATATTTAGACCCCACTGACCAAGTGTTGAACCTACTGGAGGGCCTGCTGTTGCACGACCTGCTGGAATTCGGAGTTTTAGATTTCCGATAACTTTCTTTGCCATGATTATTTCCTTTTCTTTACTCGTAATTTACGAGTGCGTAACATTAATATTATACAAAAAACAAGCTAAAAGTGCAAATTATATTTTAGCAACCTGTAAGGCATCTAGCTCAACTGGAGTGTCGCGGCCAAACATACTCACCATTACCTTGATGCGACCTTTTTCAGTATCGATTTCAGAAATTGTTCCGTCGAACCCTTTGAATGGTCCATCAGTGATGTTGATAACTTCACCTTCCTTGAAGTCGATGAAGTGCGTTGGGTCTTCTACGCCCATGCGTTTCTTGATTTTCTTGATTTCACTATCGGAAACTGGAGTTGGTGTAGTGTCTGCGCCTACGAAACCAGTTACACCTGGAGTGTTCCTGATAATAAACCAAGTTTCGTCGGTTAGTTTCATTTCAACTAGCGCATAGCCTTGAAAGATTTTTTCTTCAACAACTTTGCGTTTGCCGTTTTTGATCTGGATTTGCTTTTCTTTTGGTACCATTACCTCAAAAATCTTATCCGCCATATCAACTGAATTGATGCGCTGTCGGATGCTGTCGGCAACTTTTTCTTCGTAGCCGTTATAGGTGTGAATGGCATACCATGCACGTGATGAGTCGTATCGATTAGACATATTTTCTCCTATTGTAGAATTTGTTCAAATAAAGCTTTAAAGACTATATCTAGCCCAACAATAAACAGTGTAATAATTCCGGTAAAAATCAAGACCGCAATTGTCATACCGATCGTTGTCTTCGTGTTTGGCCAGCGCACTTGGCGAAGTTCGCGCCAAGAATCCCTGAAATACCTACCAAGCATCACAAGCGGATTTTTAGTTGGCTTGTCTTCTTTTGGTTTTTTAGATGTCTTTTTGTACTCAACCTTGCTTGTTTTTGCTGCTAGTTTGCTAGCTTTAACTTCAGATTTTTTAGATTTTTTGCTGGTTGAACT
>JBHAEP010000030.1:0-7604 GCA_041855665.1 Nanosynbacteraceae bacterium | reverse complement strand
TTATATTTTAACATAAAAAATATAAATAGTCAATTAAATATGGTGGTATTTACCACCGCTGGAGATTTCCTGTGCTCTATAGATCTGCTCAGTCAAAATCAACCTGACCATTTGATGCGGAAAAACCAGCTTAGAAAGCGACCAAATAAAATTAGCTCGATTAAAAATCGTCTGATCTACACCATACGCCCCGCCTACAATAACCACAATTTCGCGACTGAAATTGAATTTATCTTCAAAAATGCCAGCTAAATCTATCGATGAAATGTTTTTACCACGCTCATCTAGCAACACCACGAAATCATCGGGCTTAATGCGCTTCAAAATGCGCTCAGACTCCTCTGCTCGCGCTCTATCTTCACTAAAATTACTATGTGGCAAAAGGTCCCAATTGATATTCCAAGGCTGTTTCAGACGCTCCTGATACATCTCTATGCCCGAAGAAATCCATTTCTCGTGCTTTTTACCGATACAGACAACTTTAATCATTTAAATTCTGACAACTTTGACTAAACTTCTTAGCAACCTCTTCTAAAGAATCCTTATCGACTGGATAGCCGTGATGGAGCTGCAAAACATCATCATCATAAAGAGGCACCAAGTGAACGTGCGCATGTGGCACTCCAAAACCTTCCACTACTACACCAACACGCTTTGGATTAAAAAATTCTTGCATCACCTTCGCTAGCTGCTTACTTACCTTCCAAGTGTATTGATAAGTTTCATCATCTAAATCCCACAAAAGATCAATTTGCTTCTTAGGGATAACCAAAAGATGACCATCACTTAAAGGATCAATATCCAGCATCGCATAGACTATATCATCTTCGTAAACTTTATAAGACGGGATATCACCCCTGATAATTTTCGTAAAAATAGAATCTTCCATATTTTATATTGTAGCATAATTTTTTATAGCTTAAGCATAGTCTTGACATTTTTAAAAGCATATGCTAATATAGTAGTAATATTGAAAAAATATGTAATATAAATAAAAATTAAAAACAAAAAAGACAAACAAAAATGAGTACAGATATTATAAAAAGTTTTATTATTAAACCCCTGTGGGTAATACTTGGAGCTAGCGCTTTATTTGGCGTAGCAATCCATGATACCGGAATAGATAAATTTACTGCAGTATCTTTTAATAATTACACTGAAATCGACCACACTAAGGTCAAAGCCGAACCGCATACACATAGTGAAAAATCTGCTAGTAGCCATCTGCTTCGATCTATGGCCAACGGAAACCCTAAAATTAACCCAAAATCAGACCGTAAACACACACTTTATCTAAAAAGTGCTCGTTACGGTCTGCCGGCAAACGCCTTATATCATCAGTATATTTAAACTATAAAACTGAAAGTTCTTGCTCAAGTCGAGCTATATGCGCTTTGTCTTTTTCTAGCTCCTGCCGTGTCTCTTCTACGAGATGCGTGGGAGCTTTTTGAATATAATTTTCATTCGCCAATCGCCCCTCTAGACTTTTTACTTTTAAGCGAACTTCGGCAAGGCGCTTTTCTAGATTTGTTTGATGTTCATAGAGCGTCTCCTCGCTCACTACCAACCACGCCTCGCGATTATTGGCAGCTAGCCTTAAACCTTTTGGCTGATCAGTTTGACTAACAGATTTCAAGCGTCCAAGGTGACGAATCACTTCTTCGTTATCTGTAATTAAACCATCATGACTATAAACCAAGTCATACTTTTCATTGCCTGGAAGTTCAGCTGACACAAAACGAATTTCACTCACAAATTCCTGAACTCTCTTGAAACTTTCAGCCGCAATTTCATCGTATTTATTATCTTTTGGCCAAGAAGCATTGATAAGCAAATTATCGTGCCAATTTAGAGTCTGCCAAATAGTTTCAGTCACGAATGGCGCAAAAGGATGAGCCAACTTTAAAGAAGTATCAAGCACCCAAGCTAAAAGTGGAAGGTTTGGTCGAGCCTTACTCACCTCTAAGTACCAATCAGCAACATCATTCCAAATAGTGTGATAGACAACTTCAGCGGCTTCTGCAAAACGGTACTTTGCCAGATGTTCACTAATTTCATTTGCAGCATTGTCAAGCTGACGAATAATCCAATGGTCGGCAGTAGAAATCGGATTCAATTCACCTTCGGGTTGATAATTATCGCCAATCAAAGATTCCACGTAGCGCGCAATATTCCAAAGTTTGTTGCAGAAATTGCGACCTGCAACGACTTTACTAGTACTGAAAGCTTGATTCTGGCCAGCGCTTCGCGCCGCTACAATGCCCATGCGAAGCGCGTCAGATCCGTATTCAGCCACGACTTCCATAGGGTTAACTACGTTCCCTTTAGATTTACTCATCTTTTGACCGTGTTCATCAAGAACCAAACCATGCAAATACACATGCCTAAATGGAACTTCATCTGTTAAATAAAGCCCTAGCATTATCATCCTAGAAATCCAAGGATAAAGAATATCATGACCAGTCTCTAAAACGGCTGTTGGGTAAAACCTAGCTAATCCCCCTTCATTTAAATAATCAGTTGTGATAACTGGCCACTGTCCGCTACTAAACCAAGTATCGAAGGTGTCCTCTTCTCGGATATATGTTGTACCATTTACTACAATACTTTCTTCCTCGACACGCTCATCAAAAATCCAATCTGTAGGGTCATTTACATTGCAAAAGGCTGGAATTGGTATACCCCAAGGAATCTGTCGACTCAAATTCCAATCGCGAATATTATCATAATATTGCATCAATGCTTGTTTTTTACTAGCAGGACTAAAGGTAATTCGCCCGTCTTCAAGCGCTTTTTTAGCCTTCTCGGCAAGCGGTTTCGTATTCAAGAACCACTGCTCTTTAATTAACGGTTGAATAGGCAGTCCACTCTTGTAGTCATATCCTACAGTATGAGTAATTTCTTCCTCGCCACGCCTAAAATCAGCCGCCTCAAGAGCCGCCAAAACACGCTTACGAGCTTCTTCTACCTCAAGTCCTTCAAATTGAGCTGGGACGTTTATCATCTTTCCGTCAAAACCGATAACTTGAATTCGAGGTAGATTATGCCTTAGTCCAATCTCAAAATCATTTGGATCGTGAGCTGGCGTAATCTTCACCGCTCCTGTTCCAAATTCTGGATCGACATAATCATCAGCAATAATTTCAATTTCACGATCTACAATCGGCAAACGAACTTTACTGCCAATCAAATTTTTATACCGTTCATCATCTGGATGAACTGCAATCGCAGTATCACCTAACATAGTTTCCGGGCGAGTGGTCGCAATAACAATTTCCCCAACTCCATCTGCTAACGGATAAGCAATTTTCCACAAAGTCCCCTGCTCTTCTCGGTGATCAACCTCAATATCAGCGTATCCAGTCTGATATTTAGTGCTGTAATTTACAATTCGCTCACCTCTGTATATCAAGCCATCATCCCATAGTTTTTTGAATGTTTTATAAACCTGATTGATGACTTTTTTGTCCAAAGTAAACACTAAATCATCCCAGCTAGCGCTCGCGCCCAATGCACGAACCTGAAGCTCCATATTTCCGCGTTGCTGATCAACAAAATCCCAAACTTGACTATAGAGCTGCTCTCGGCTGAAATCAAACCTGCTTTTACCCTGTTTTGCCAACTCTCGTTCATAAACTACCCAAGTCTCAAATCCAGCGTGATCCGCTCCAGGGATAAAAATAGCATCCTTTCCTTGCATTCGATGATAGCGAATTAAAATATCCTCTAGATGGATAGTCAAAGCATGTCCGGTGTGTAAATTACCGTTAGCATTTGGCGGCGGCATCACAATAGCATAAGGGTCGCCACTACCCTTTGGGCGAAAAGCACCCGAAGTCTCCCATAGAGCATAGACATTCGGTTCATAATTATTTGGTTCATAAGCTTTAGCTAGCTTCATTAATTCAAAACTCCCTTTGTGTGTAATTTCACGTGAAAGAAAAAACACGTCAGGAAACAAACGTTTTCAGTAACAAACGCCCCAACAATCCCAGACTGTTGTTTATTTCCCACGTGTTTGTGTTATATCTATAATACCAAAAAACCCAAGCTTCTTCAAGTGCTAGAGTAGGCGTACTTTTAGATATAAATTAACGCATTTTTTGATAAAAACGATACAGTAAATAGCGTGCTTTATTAATAGGTAAATCCCAAGCTCCAGCATATTCAAAAGATTTACCGCCAAAAGATTTTTTAAACTTACTAAATCCAATCCAAGGATGATTCATATCGCCATCTGGAGCAATTCCGTACAAATCTACCTCTGTTAATCCAGCCTTTTTTGCATCAACTATAGCAGTGGCTAAAAGGGCAGTGCCAGCGCTTAATTTACGATATTTATCATCTGCTGCAGCGTGGGCGTAAACACGCATTCCTTCGCCATCAAAAAACACAGCGGCAGCGATGGGCGTACCATCCTCAAGCCTTGCTATGTAAATCTTTTCAGATCCTGTCTTGGTTAAAGATTTGGCCTGTTTCTTATAATATTCAGGTTCATGCGCCGAAATATTATTACGAGAGGCAACTTTCTGCATAAAATCAACCAAAATACTAACATCTTCTGGGTCCTGAGAAACCTCAATTTTATAACCTTTTTTATGATGATTTCTATAAATACTACGGTTGTTTTGAGCAAAACTTGCCACCAATTCTTCTTCGCTCACATCTGTTAAATCAATAATTTGCGTATGCTCTGGCTGAAGTTGCTGATAGTTGACTTTCTTAAATCCTCGCTGCCGTAAAAAATCATCTGCTAAATCAACCCTTGGCTCAATCCTCAAAAAATCAACATTTTGCTCCTTAGCAAGATTCAAAAGGGAGGCTATAGCTAGATCAAAAGAGTCTTCATCTTCAAAAACTGGTCCATAAGGGCAGTAAATTCGTCGGTTTAACGTACCAACCTCAAGAACCGCTAAAGTTTTCCAGCCCTTGCCAGAAAGTTCAAAAACTTCACGCCCTAAATCTTCCTGAAATTGCTTCCAAGCTTTAGATTGTAAAAAATGTGGTTTCATTTATTCCTCCAGGATGTTTCTCGCATGGAAATGCTCGGCTTAACTTCAAAATTTAACGGATCTGAAGGTTTATTTTTCTGAGAATAATAATAACCTAAACATCCAATCATAGCGGCATTATCAGTACATAATTGCATCGGAGCATACTCAATCTCCAACGGAATACTGGCCTGTAATTGTCTTCTCAATTCTTGATTAGCCGCCACTCCACCAGCTATAACTACAGATTTGGGCTGATATTCATAAAAGGCTTTTTTAGTTTTTTCTACTAGTGTTGCGATTGCAGTATATTGAAAGCTAGCCGCAAAATCATTCACTTGCTGACTTGAAAGCTTGTCCGCCAACTGATGGGAAGGGAAGGTGAAATCAACCCCGACATCGGCCTGAACTGCGCGCAAAACAGCAGTCTTTAAACCAGAAAAGCTAAAATCATAAGGATTTTTTAGGCGCGCTTTTGGCAAAAGATATTTTTTCGGATCGCCATTTTCAGCCGCTTTCGCAATCGACGGGCCACCGGGGTAGGGTAGGCCAATGATTTTAGCAACTTTATCAAAAGCTTCGCCAACAGCGTCGTCTTGCGTTTGACCTAAAAGCTGATAATCACCGTGGTCATGAAATAGAACCAACTGACTGTGGCCACCAGAAACGATTAATGCCAGCATTGGAAATTCGGGCTGATTTTTTGGTAAAACTAAGTCTATTTTTTCATTCTCCTCTGTAATGAAATTCGCATAAACATGACCTTCAACATGATGAATAGGAAACAGTGGCTTGTTATGTAAAATAGCCAACGTTCTGGCCGCTAGAGTCCCCACTAAAAGTGAGCCGATTAAACCAGGGGCATAAGTTACCGCAATAGCATCAATATCGTTCCAAGTACAATCCGCATCATCGAGCGCTTTTTTGATTACAGGATTCACTACTTCTAGATGACTCCTGGCTGCAATCTCTGGAATAACTCCTCCATATTCAGCATGAATATCGATCTGAGAAACCACAACATTACTCAAAAGACGTCGACCGTTTTCAACCACAGCCGCCGCAGTTTCATCACAACTACTTTCAATTCCCAAAATTTTCACTACATATAATTATATAACTTTTCGCTATTTTTTAAAACTTACCAAACTTTATGTAGACTATAATACAACATTTAATTTAAATTATGCTTTAAATTACACTTAAACCCAAAAAAATGGTAAAATTATAACATCATGAGTATCAAACAAACTTTAGTAAAAAAGGTTCGCTCTAGCTTACCAGCTGGAGGCGTTCACTTAATAGAAGAAGCCTATCGTCGCTCTAGGGTGCAAATCGTCAGCGCAAAATATGGATTTCCAGCAAAAGACCTCAAAGTTATCGCTGTAACTGGCACTAATGGAAAAACAACTACTTGTAATTATATAAATGAAATCCTCAAAGAAGTTGGCTTCAAGACTGCACTTTTTACTACTGCTGTTATTGAAATCGACAACCAACGCCAAATAAACGACCTCAACGCTACCGTTGGCACAACTGATCGAATGCAGCGCTTCTTTAAAGATGCTAAAAATGCCAATGTAGACTACGTTGTGCTAGAAATTACTTCGCACGCGCTTGATCAGCACAAACTCTCAACAGTTCCAATCGAAGCAGCCGTCATGACGAACTTAACTCAAGACCATCTCGATTACCATAAAACAATGGAAAATTACGCTGCAGCCAAAGGCAAGCTTTTTGCCAACAAACCTAAATATATCGTCTTAAACCGCGACGATCAGTGGTTTGATTTCTTTGACGAATTTGAAGCGAGCGTCAAAAAAGTTAGCTATGGCGAATCAAAAGAGGCTGATACTCACATTTCTCACATTAAACTGTATAAAAAGGGTAGTGAAGCCGATATTCATTTCACTCCAGAAATTCATGAAAATCTAGCCACAGCTATACCTGGCAAATTTAATGTTTTAAATATGACCGCAGCTGCAAGCTTGGCATTTATCATGGGAGTAAAAACTGAAGACATTAAAGAAGGTATTGCCAATCTCGAAGGTGTACCAGGTCGACTTGAATCTGCCGGAGAAATCAATGGAGCTGAGGTTATCATTGACTACGCCCACACTCCTGATGCTTTAGAAAAATTGCTTGAATCTTTAAACTCTGTTGCAAAAAATAAGGTTAGTTTAGTATTTGGTGCAACTGGTGACCGCGATAAGGAAAAGCGTCCGATTATGGGGCAAATTGCAGCAAAGCAAGCTGATAAAATCTTTTTAACAGATGAAGAATCTTACAATGAAAATCCAGACGAAATTAGAAAAGCTGTCTTTTCGGGAATTAAAGAGATAAAGGGCGGTATAGAAAAAACCAAAGAAATCGCCGACAGAAAAGAAGCTATCCGAGCAGCATTAAAACAAGCCAAAGGTGGCGACATAGTTGTCATTACTGGAATGGGGCATGAAAAATTCCGAATCATCAATGGTGAAAAACTGCCGTGGAATGACGGCGATGTAGTTCGTGAGTTAATAGCGGAGATTGAAAAAGAGGCTAAATAAAGCCTCTTTTTTATAATTTACAAATCAATATAATCTTTACCAAAAATTTCACTCTTCTTTTTAT
>JBHAEP010000029.1:0-4716 GCA_041855665.1 Nanosynbacteraceae bacterium | reverse complement strand
CTGAAACTGGGATACTTGCGGGAAGAGATCGCTGGGTGTTTTAGAGTAATGTTATGTTGAATAGTACTGAAACCGAATTCGTGGATATAAAGTCCACCACAGCGTTTTAGAGTAATGTTATGTTGAATAGTACTGAAACAGCGTAATTCTGTCAAACTCATCACCAATCGTTTTAGAGTAATGTTATGTTGAATAGTACTGAAACTTGAATTTCTTCCGTAATTTATAGAACATCGTTTTAGAGTAATGTTATGTTGAATGGTATTGAAACTCGTATGAGACTGTTTATTTTTTTACAACCCCATAAACTCATCAAAAGAAAGCACAGCCACTAAGTTAGGTTGACTGGTGCCATTAGGTTTAAAGACTATGGTTGTTCCAGCCGGTGGATAATATCCAAAGGCTTTGTCGAATTTACCTTGGTGGGTGAACAAAAGTGTTGATTTACCGTCTGACGGAACTTTCACTGTTCTATTTTGTAGGTTTTGGAGGGAAGTTTGGAGTTCTTGAGGGTTGTTAAAAAACAGTGATCCGGTTAAATCTCGGGTAATTTCTAAATTATCACCGAAAGCAGCATTTGCGTGCTGCCATACGAAAAAATACTCCGAAGTCGCAACTTTATCTATTTGTATTCCTAGTGATTTGACCTTGTCGCCGTATAGTTTCATATTTTTCAGGCTACTTTCTGAAATCCTTTGACCGTCATCAATTACTTTACCTTTTAGCTCTTGAGGTATTTGACTGGATTCTCCGCCGGATCCAGTGTATCTAAACACCAAAACATAACCACCTTTAGATAGTTCATTTGCTAGATTTTCAGGATTTTTGATATTTTCAAAATCAAGATTAGCTTTATTTGCGACCGGCCGTCCCTCTGACTTAGAGGTTTCGTTGGATTGAGTCGGTATTGTATTATTGGAAATATCTTTAGTGTTTATTTGATACAAGATAACCCCACCGGCTATCAAACTTACGATAAAAATTAAAGTGATTAAAACTTGAGATTTTTTCATTTTTAACTTCCATTTTATGGGTTCTAGTGTAATTTTATTATAGCAAATTTGATTATTTATTGATTTTGATATTATTTATGTTATTATGAAATAGTTAACAATTAAACGTATCAAGAAGCGGCGAGGGAACTGACCCAACGACCCGCTCGCAACCTACTGACAGAACAGCAAGGTGCGAAATTCAGCCCGAAATCGGGGGAGATATGTTCTACTTTTTTAAAAAAGTCTTACTTATTGCCGCCCGAAGAGGCGGTTTTTTTATTTGGAAAGATACGAGAAAAGGATTTTATAAAAATGAGTCAAAATTTTAGAACAGCCGAAAGTGTATCACCGGGTCATCCAGATAAGATCTGTGATCAGATTAGCGATGCGATATTGGATGCATATTTGGAGCAAGATTTAAATTCTCGAGTTGCTGTTGAGGCGGTCGGTGGTCATGGTAAAGTTTTTATTACCGGTGAGGTAACTAGCTTGGGTGATATTGACGTTGTAGAAATTGCCCAGAAAGTTGCTGGCGAGATAGAGGTTGAAGCAAGAATTAGTCAGCAAAGTCCAGAAATTGCTCAAGGTGTTGATGTTGGCGGTGCCGGAGATCAAGGTGTAATGATTGGGTATGCCACCAGCGAGACGCCAGAGCTCCTACCTATTGAAGTGATTTTGGCGCGAAGGTTGAATCAGTTTTTATATCAAAAATGGCCTTTTGACGGTAAAACGCAAGTAACCGTAAGTGAGCATAGCGGTGATTTTGAAATTGAAACCATTGTGGCGAGTTGGCAAAATGTTGCCAAAGAAGAATTGACGGAAGCAGTTCAAGAATGGGCGAATAATTGTGTTTCGCAGTATCTTAACACTAGATATTTTTGTAAATATCAGAGTTGTAACCCTAAGTTAATCATCAATCCTGCCGGTGATTGGAATATCGGTGGCTTTGAAGCTGATGCTGGATTGACAGGTCGTAAAATAGTGGTTGATAATTATGGACCAAGAATTCCGATCGGCGGCGGTTGCTTTAGCGGTAAAGATGCTACGAAAGTTGATCGAAGTGGTGCTTATGTGGCGCGACGGATTGCTGTGGATTACCTTAAAAAGCATCAGGCTAAAGAAGTTTTTGTTCGGCTTGCTTATGCTATTGGTCGTCGAGATCCGGTTGAGGCGACTGTTGTTGTCGACGGCAAGATAAAGCAAATTGAAGGCTATGATTTAACTCCGGGCGGGATTATCGAACTTCTTGATTTAAAGAATCAAAATTATCAATCCACTGCCAGGTATGGCCATTTCGGCGAAGGGTTCTCGTGGGATGCTTAAACTTTGAGCAGCTTCTGAAGATCTGATTTTTCTAAATTCACGCCAAAACCAGGTTGACCTGGCTCAAGAATTTTTCCAGATTTAAGATTGCCAATAAATAGTGGGTCAAAGCCAAAATCGGCTACAATTTTAGAGGCGACTTCATTAGCTGATTTATTATCCCCAGCGATAGCGAGAGATTTACGAGGGTTTTTGTGATTTTCGTCATATAAATGATGATAGCCCATATGACTAAAAGTTTTGATTACGGTTGATTTTCGTAGTATTTCTTGAACATACTCACTTGAGGAGGTGTCTCTGGGGATGATTTTTTCGCGAGGACCATCCGTCTCCCACCAGTAATTCATCGCATCGATGACTATTTTATTTGCCAGCTCAGCTTGAGGTATTTGTTGTAAATTTTTTAACGGCAGAGCTAGTATTATGACATCTGATTTTTTAGCAACTTCTGCTGTAGTCATAGCTTTGGCTCCGGGTGCTAAAATATTTACCGTCATGGCAATTTTTTTTGGATTTTTAGAGCTAGCGATATTGATTTGATAGCCAGACTTCAATCCAATCTGGGCTAAAGTTATACCTAGTTTCCCGGCGCCTAATATACCTAAAATTGGCCTACTATTCATTTTTTAAAAGTTCCTTCACGCGAGGTACGACTTTTTTAACATAAAGCTCGACCATTTTTTCGCGATCTTTTACCGGTAATGCACCATGTCCGTAAACCATTTCAAAGCTTTCGGCGTCTAATTTTTTCATATTTTTAGCAATTTTTTGGGCAACAGTCTCTGGTGAACCGATGTATAGAGAACCGTGATCAATTTCTTGCTTGAATTGTTCATAGCTGAGTGGAGGCCAGCCGCGAGTTTTACCAATTCTATCCATCGCTTCTTTATAAGGTTTAAATGCAATTTCTCTAGCTTCTTCATCTGTTTCGGCGACAAATCCCGGAGAATGAAAGCCGATAGGGTGAGTTTTTTTATCAAGCTGTTCGGCGGCGTGGTGATAAAGTGCTACGTAGGGTTTAAATCTAGCTGGATCTCCTCCGATTATCGCTAGAATTACAGGGAAGTCATAGTTTACTGCTCGAATAATTGACTCTGGCGAGCCGCCAACGCCAACCGCTACATCAAGACGACCTGATTCAGTTTTTGGAAAAACATCAGCATTCTTTAGTTCAGCTCGAGTTTCACCAGACCAACTCACAGGTTTTTCGTCTAGTAGTTTATGAAAAAGTTCAATTTTTTCCTCGAAAAGTTTATTGTAGTCTTCAAGATTATAACCAAAAAGAGGGAAGGATTCAGTGAAAGATCCTCGACCAAGAATGACGCGAGCTCGGCCATTTGATACTGCGTCGAGGGTTGAAAATCTTTCAAAAACTCTTACAGGATCATCAGAGCTCAAAACTGTTACACCAGATGCTAGTTTGATGTTTTTAGTTACTCCAGAAATTGCTGATAGTACCATTTCTGGACTGGAAATAGCGTAGTCTGATCTATGATGCTCTCCAAGTGATAAAAAGTCTAATCCATTTTCATCCATTATTTTAGATTCTTTGATGACTTGACGAATAGCTTCAGGGTGACTGAAAACCTCTCCGTTTTCATGACGAGGTAAATCTCCGAATGTATTGAGTCCAAATTTATAGTGTTTTGTTGACATTTTGCAATCTCCTTGTGATCATATCTATATATAATTATATTTAAATATAAATGTTTGTCAATATAAAAACATTGACAAGTTTAAATATTTTAAGTAATATAATAAATAAAGTTATGGCTGAAAAAAATTATGATAAATCAATTAAAATATTAAAGGCATTGGCTGACCCGATGCGTCTTAGTATAGCTCAACATCTGGCGAACGGTGCCGAGTTGGTTTCGAGTCAGGAAATTGTCCAATCTTGTGCGAGGAGATTGGAACTTTCACAGCCAGCCATGAGCCATCATTTTAAGAAATTGACTGAATCTGGCGTAGTCTTGATAGAGAAGCGCGGTACAGAGAATTTCTATAAATTGAATCAAGAATTGTGTGAAATGCACGGTATTGATATTAGAAAACTATAGTTTTAGATGAGAATTTCTGTACGAATAAAACCAAACTCTCGGCACAAACAGGGTGTTTTTGAGATAGATAACCAATTGATAGTATTCGTAAAATCACCAGCAGTGGAAGGAAAGGCTAATGCTGAAGCTTTAGCCATTTTATCTAAATATTTAGATGTAGCCAAATCAGAAATTAAATTAGTTCGAGGTCAAAAATCTAAAATTAAAATCTTTGAGTATTAATCTTTTAAGACTGTGTTATTGGCGTGGAGCCAACCTTCCACTGTTCCGCCATCTAGGAATTCACCTTTTGATTCATAAACTGTCATAATTCCGCCTTCATCAATAAATTGATTGAT
>JBHAEP010000028.1:0-9271 GCA_041855665.1 Nanosynbacteraceae bacterium | reverse complement strand
ATTGCTATGCTAGGTACATTTTCCTTAGGTAAGGTTCCCAGGTAAAATAGCTACTTTGGAGAGTTAGGTATATTATATAATTTTTTTGTAAAAATGTTGTCTTTAGGGTCTAAATTATTGATTTTCATAAAAAATGTGTCTAAAGTGTTGACTTAATGTCAAATGTATGCTAATATAATAAACGTAATGATCGAAAGCCTCTAGCATTCAATCATATCGTACCTATATATCCCCTATTTTAACAATATTTTTGTTAGGTTGCCAGTACGCTGTAGAAGTAATCTTCCCTCCACTCTCTACAAAAAAGGCCTATTGGTATACTAACCCCTTTAACCGGCGGACCTCCATTGATGTGTGAGGTGGGTCACGCTTTACCCCGACGGGGTGCGTTGAAGGGCAAAACGGCGCCAGGTGATGCCCACCCTTACCTGGCGCTTTTTTGTTGGAATTATTTTTATTGCAAAAACATAAAAATTATTATATAATCAAATATGACCACAGCTACAAGAAGTTCTTTTTTGAGCTTAAACTACTATGTTTTTTAGGAGTCCGTGGTGGAACTTTCAAATAAATTCTGGAACGAAATGATCGAAGATTCATCTCTTTTGATCGATCTCATCCGCGACCTTATTATCTATGTTATCGGCTTTTTTGCTGGTGTCTGGGATAACCAGATGGTAGGCGTTGGTTCGATGGCATTCATTGTTGGTTTGACCATTTTGGTTATCAACGCTGCAAGAGGTAATTTCGCCTCCCTCCCAAAGCCTTTTATTGTAATTTTGGCAGTAAATGGGCTGTGCCTTCTACTGGTTTACTTTAATCAGTCAATTGGTCAGAATGCATTCTTCAGGAGTGCTTTTGGTGTAGCTTCTATCGCCTTTTTGGTGATTTATATTCGTACTGCACTTGCGGCTAGTCGCTCAAGGGGTTAATATTCCAGAAAACAAAACGGTAGAAAGTCAATGATTTTCTACCGTTTTTTCTTCTATTTTATGATTTTTTCAGTTGTTTCTTGAAAACTATCATTGATAAAGTCATCAATATATTTTTTAACTATTAAACTTATGCTTTTTTCGATAGTATTTATATCATCTTTATTGAATTTTCCAAGAACAAAATCAGATTGTTTGATTTTACCTAAGAGATCTGATTTTATACCGATTCGAATTCTAGGGTAATGATCTCCAAGGTGCGAGTTAAGCGAGTTTATGCCATTGTTGCCGCCACCACTGCCAGAGCTCCTGGTTCGAACCACCCCGAAGTCTAATGCGGTGTCATCGTGGATTGCTAAAAAATCAGAACTATCTAATTTATAGAATTTTTTTATCGCAGCGGCGGTCTGCCCTGTTTGATTGTAAAAAGTTTCCGGCTTGACGAAAATGGCTTGATTGCAATTTGCGATCAAGGCTTTAAATTTGGTTGATTTTTTCCACTCAGATGCATCAACTAAATTGTCGGCGATTATCCAAGCTACGTTGTGTCTCGTTTTACTGTATTCGGAGCCGGGATTTCCCTGAAGTATAACTACTTTCATATTTTATTTTTTATGAAAATTTTCGCGCGCTTCTTGATTTTTAGTTTCTTTATAGGCTTTTGTTGCTGGCGCCTTACCTTCAGCGATACGTTGCTTGTTTGATTTAATCTGTTTTTCATCTCGAAAACTTAGTCGAATCGGAGTTCCGGCATAATCGTAGGTTTCGCGAATCAGGCGTTCTAGGTAGCGCTTATAGCTCCAGTGTACGAACTTTAGGTTGCTGCCGTAAATCACAAACCAAGGAGGTGTCGTGTCGGTGTGAACTATATACCTAAGCTTAGGGTGAGTGTTTTTTAAGCCAGCTGGAGGATGTTTCTGTATAGCCTTTTGTAGCAGATCGTTCAAAACGCGAGTTTTTGGTTGTTGATTTCGTCGCGCTTCGATATCAAGAGCTATGTCAAATAACTTAGTTGCATTTTTACCAGTCACTGCACTCGTAAAGATTAGCGGCGCCCAAGGTGTGAAGTTGAAGGCGTGGGCAATTCTTGGAGCAATAGCATCTCGAGTGTAGGCGTCCTTACCTTCTACGGCGTCCCATTTGTTGACAACAATAGCCATTCCTTTGCCGGCTTCGTTAATTATTCCAGCCAGTCGCTGATCTAGTTGGGTGTTTAGTTCATTTGCATCCATCAATAGAAAACAAACATCAGCCTCTTCGATAGCTTGCAGGGTTCGCAGAACACTAAACTTTTCAATGCCGACTTCTTGCTTGCCAGGTTTTCGCATACCAGCTGTGTCTAGTATTTCAATTTCTCGCTGGTTGTATTTTACCGAAACACGATTTACGTCGCGAGTTGTTCCGGCTAGATTCGCCACCATTGCCTGTTGTTTACCGGCCAATGTATTGAATAAAGAGCTTTTTCCAACATTTGGGCGGCCGATAAGTGCAATTCGCAAAATATTATCAGATTCCTCTTCGTGTAGGGCTGGTATTTCTTCGACTATCGCATCGAGGATTTCATTTACGCCGCGGTTGTGTGCTGCACTAGACTGAATGATATTTTTAATACCAAGTCGCCTAAATTCTTCAATAGGTAGAGATGTCTTAAGGTCCGTCTTATTAGTGACCAAGATAACCGGTTTTTTGCTTTTTAGGGCCTTTTTAGCAACTAGGCGATCTTGATCGCTTGGATATTGATTGCTATCAACGACAACTAAAATAACATCGGCAGCAGCCGCTGCTTCAGTGATCTGTTCTTGGATGCTAGCTTCAAATTCATCTTCAGCATCTTTAAGTCCGGCAGTGTCAACTAGCCAAAATTGATGGTATTTGTGTTCAACTTTACCTAAAACGCTATCGCGAGTTGTTCCGGCCTCTCGAGCAACTATCGCCTGCTGTGCGCGAACCATGCGGTTAAATAAAGAACTTTTTCCGACATTGGCCTGACCAATAATCGCTACGGTTGGGAGTTTTGTTTTCATATATTTTAAATTATAACATATTTTAAGTTATTTCGGTAGAGTCAATATTATTGACATAAGCGTCATTATTTGATATAATATTAAATATAATTTTCGATAGTTAGTCGAGAATGTACATTTCAATCGAAAGAGGTTGTCTAATTTGAGTAGTGATAATTACTATAGGCGTGATATGACGAGCGAAAGCAAGGTAACTAGCCATAACATTTGTAGCATTTGCCACGGCATCACTCATAAAACGGAAGATCACCGAGCCCCTATTTTTAGGCCCGTACCTCCTCCGTCTAAACAGCCACCGCGTCCGCTACGACTCGATAAAAAAGGAAGTGATAACAATGGAAAATAATTCCGAAGTAGTCCGCGAGGAATATGATAAAGAAACTGGCGTGAGGACTATTATTACTAGGCCTCAGGCTCCGAAAAATCCGAATCGACCTGGCTATGTATGGGCTGGTCCGGAAGTATCTGTTATGGTAATCCCTGAGTCTGCATTCACTAAGTACGAGGACGACAACCTCATTTAAATCCTAGAAATAGGTACCTCCCCTTTTAGGGGAGGTTTTTCTTTTGATTTAATTTGGTTTTGGTATTTCGACAACCTCACCTTTTTTAAGGTTTGAAAGTAGCAGATTTCCAAATTGAATACGATGTAGTTTTATGACGGTATACCCAAGTGCTGCAAATGTCCTTCTAATTTGTCGATTTCTCCCCTCGCTCATAGTTATCAGCCATTCACCGTCCTTGTTGGTTCTCTCGATTAAGAATTGACTTTTACCGTCCTCTAGGTCAATTCCAAAATCACTAATCATCTGCCTATGTAGAGGGGTTATTTCTTTATCTAAGGTTACTAGGTATTTTTTAATTTTATGAAATTTCGGATGAGTCATTTGAAATGCCACATCGCCATCGTTGGTTAATATTAATAATCCAGAGCTGTTACGATCTAATCTACCAACCGGTTTAAGGTGGTGATATTTTTTAGGTATAATGCTATATATTGTCGGGGATTCACCTTGTTTTTTTCTTGAACACACGAAATTCACTGGCTTATTAAATGCTAGGTATATATTTTCTTGTGTACTGATATTACGCCCATTAATTGCTACCGTGTCGCCGTCTTTAACTTTTTGGCCTATTTCTACAGGATTTCCATTTATAGTTACTTTTTCTGACGATATAATATCATCCGCCTCACGACGGGAAACTCCGGTAGCTTGAGCGATAAATTTATTTAAGCGAACTTCATCTTGCATATTAAAAGTATCACACCTCTATTTAAAAACTTCAAGAGGTGTGAATGATTCTATTGATTGATTTGCTGACCGAACTGTCCTTGGTTTTGCTGATTTTGACCCTGTTGCGCAGTAGGGTTAGTGAAGTTTGGTGCAGGCGGAACACTAGGTGTTGGCGGAACGGATAGGTTTACGGGGTTAAATTGTTGAGGTTGTGCTGTCGCCTGATTTTGATTTACTTGTGTAGGCTGAATAATTTCAGGCTGACTATTTTCTACGCTTAGGTTTTCAATTTGGCGCATAAAGTCTTCATCTGAAGGCATTTGATTAACTTCTTGAGTTTGATTTTCTGGTTTATTTTTTTGAGCTTCTGCAAGTATCTTAGCTAATTCAGCCTCTTGATCTCTGCTGGCTTCATGCACTGGGTTAGGTGGCGTGAAGGGTTGAGGTTCTGCGCTCGCTACCTGAGGAGGAGTTGGTTGCTGAAATGCTGCTTGCTGAGGAGTGTTTGATGCGTTTTGTTGGTTTATGTTTTGGAATTGCTGCGCTGGGTTTACGGGTTGTGAATTAGTTTCAAGTTCTTGACTGATTAATTTTCCATAGTCAACTTCTTCTATTCCGCTTCGATCTAGGGGTTGAATAACTCTCTCGCCAAGACTAGCCGGTCGATTTGTGCTGAATGGGGCTGTCGGTTGCGGTAGGTTTGATTCTTGTTGTTGAGTTGGCTGCGGATTTGGTGCTGACTGCTGATTTGCTATTTGAGGGTTGTTTGGCTGCTGAGGTGTTTGAGCGGCTGGTTGCTGTTGGCTTTGTTGAGGCTGTTGTGGAGGTAGGGGTCTAGCTGGCACGGTAGGCTGAGAAGGATTGCTTGATGGCATATCCTGAAGAACTTCATGAACAGTTCGAACAACATCCTCGATTCCAACTTGAGACTTAACTAAATATCGATCTGCGCCAAGCTGCTCTCCTCGTTGCCTCTGGTCTTCGCTACTTAGGGCGGTCATCATTATTACTCTGATGTCTTTTGTTTCTGTGGTACTTCTAAGAATATCCAGCATATCAAATCCGCTAATTTTTGGCATCATTACGTCGCTTAATATTAAATCAGGACGTTCTTTTATAGCCATAGCAAGAGCTTGCTCGCCGTCTCCGGCGGAAACAATATCATAACCCTCAGCTAGCAGACGTACGCCGTAAATTTCGCGTAGGCTTTTGTCGTCTTCAACCAGTAGAATTTTTGTCATATTAACCTCATTGTATATTATTTTAAAATTATTTTCTATAGAGTTTATGTTTATTTCTAGGATCCAGAAATTCTGCGTCGGTACTCTTCAGGATTTTGCTCAATCTGACTCAGTGGAATATTTTCGCGTTGCTGATATGTTGGACTAGCGTAGCGTCGATCCTGCTGGGGTTGAGTTGGCGTAGAATATTGGCTTTGATTATACGTCGGTTGTTGTTGCGGAGTTGGATTTACGGGTTTTGGTGCATTAGGGTTGTTGAACATACTTGGAGCCGGGGCTGCTGGCGCTGTGTTTTGTGGTAATTGAGTCTGCGGCTGCGACTGAATGTTGAAACTATTTTGACTATGAGTTTGTTGCTGATTAATTTGAGATGTTGGCTGATTTATTTCCTGCGGTGGATTATTTGAAGCTTGAGCTAGATTGTTTACTACAGGTTGAACTTCTGGCTCCGCTTTATAGTCGGCCATCTGTTCATTGGTTGCTCTTGGCATTTCTAGAGTAAAAGTACTGCCTTTTTTATACTCGCTTTCAACCCATATCCTGCCACCTATAGCTTCAGCTAGTCGACGACAAAGGTATAAACCTAGGCCGGTTCCACCAATTTCCCTAGTGTCACTATTGTCGACTCGGTAAAATTTCTGGAAAAGGTGAGGTAGGTCTTCCCTTGGAATTCCAATTCCCGTGTCGTGAACCATGATTTGTACGGCGTTGCCATTTTGTGATTGATTTAAGTCAATTATCACTTGGCCTTGAGGAGTGTATTTTATGGCATTTTCTATAAGGTTGGCGGTAATTTCCCTTAAGTGATCGGCATCTGCAAAAGTATAGTAGACCGGTGAAATTGTCCTGTCCCCGTTGACACCCTGAGATTGATTGTTGGGTTTGAAGATGACTTCTAGGCCCTTTTCATTTGCTTTTGGTGTTAATCCATTAGCAATGTCTTGGACGAAGTTATTGACATTTATCACTTTAGGATTATTAGTTAGTCGTCCATCTTCGGCTTTTGAGATATCAAGAAGATCCTGAAATAGTCGACCAAGGTGCTCGGCGGATTCGTGTGCTTTGGTGATGTATTCACGGGCTTTTTCGTCAATTTGGGCTGTAGCTGGATTTAGTGCCAATCCCAAATAACCTTCAATGCTGGCTACTGGCGTACGCATTTCATGGCTTGCTGTACTGATGAATTCGGCCTGCTCTCTTTCTTCGATCTTGTCTCGTGTTATGTCTCGGAATACAATAATAACCCCAGATTTTTCACTGGAAATCGGCGAAACGATAATTGAGGCCAAGATTTTTTTACCGCTATCCGTTACGAGTTTTAGCTTGTCTGTTTTGATTTCTTGATTATTATTCAAGGAGTTTTCGATAGGATTTTGCAAATCGTCAACAGGCTCGTCTTTGATGTTTAATATTTTCAAGACTGAGTTGTATTTTAACCCAACTGCATCTTGCTTTCCCCATCCAATAATTTGTTGAGCGGCTGGATTTATTAATTCAATATTACCATTTTTATCAATCGCTAAAACTCCGTCAGCGATTGTGTTAATGACTACTTCAGCTTTGCCCGAGGCCTGAGATAGTTGATTTTTTAGACGGTGAACAGCAGAATCTTTTTTGTTGTCGTGAAACTCCTGAATTCTCCAAAACCAAAAACTAGCAGCAACTGGCAAGACGAATAAAAACAATGCTTTGGCTGTTAGGGGGTTAAATCCTGCCTCTGAGAATATGGTCATAAGGATGTATACACCTGGCAAGATCAAGAACGGTAAGACTAACCAAAGACTATAAATTCCAGAGATTATTGCTGGCAATATCCAAAATGCGCCATAGGGAGATGCTACTCCACCGGTTTGGTAGATCAAAAAAGCCAGATTGAGGCCGGTTGCTAGAGTTAGTGCGGCAGCTCCGTATTCGATTAGATGGTCGGCTAGCTTTAGCTTAATAAATATTGAGGCTGCGAATATGGCCACAAAACCTATTCCAGACGGCATTGGAAAAATTCCAGATTGAAAATAGCTCCAAGCCCATAAAAAAGTAAGTATCCCGCTAATTGCAGTTATCAAGTCGACGATTTTTATCTGCCACTGCAGAGGAATGATTTTAGAAGTAATGACGCCCTCCCCGTTCATTTTTTGATAAAGTATTTATGCTTATTATGCACTAGCTGGGTGTCGTTTTCAAGATGTAAAGCTATTTTGATGGATTGATTTTTTGTGAAAATATTTTAAAGATGAAAATATTTTTAAGAAAATGCAAATAGCTAAGGTTGCGGAGATTGAGTCTAGTAATACATCGGACATTTGCCCACTTCTTCCCTGGATTAGAGTTTGATGAAATTCATCACTAATTGCATAAAATAAAGCCATGGATATAGACCATTTTGCGCGATTTTTGAAGTACCAAAAACCAAGTAGAAGTGTCAGGCCGAGACAGGCGTATATTAGTGCGTGGGCTGCCTTTCTAACTGCTACGAATAGTTGATGGTCGCTTAGCCATGAAATATTTAAATTACCGCTAAAAAACTCGCTTTGACTATTGGATATCGCCGCTGGCTGGTTTGAGAAGTAAAATATAACAAGCATTATGACGATAGATGGTGTGAATCTAATTAAAGTTCTTAGTCTAGCATTTTGCATAAGCAAACTCCGTCGGCGCGAAATTATCAGTGAGTGGAGCTTTGTTGGTTTTTTGGATTTTTTCACCATATCCATCGAGCTTATTATTGGCAAAAGTCGCTACTATATTGCTGATTTTATCTTTGCTTGGAAGTTCTTTGATGAAATATCCATACTTAAAATTTTGCAAATAAGCCGAATTTAAATTCCAGAAAGTACTAGAACATCTACCGGATACGGTGCTAACAATATTTGCTACGACCATTCCATCTTCTTTTAGGGATTGGCGAATTTTATCGCTATATTCTATGGTTGAAAGTTGAAATGGAATAGCTATATCTCCATAGACGTCAACAAGAATCAAGTCATATTTTTTCTTATTTTGATTTAAAAAACTTCTAGCGTCATCAAAAAATAAATTAACGTTCGGTGAATCTTTGTATAGGAAATATTCTTTTGAGATACTTTCTAGAGATGAATCTATTTCGACGACGTCGATTTTCATACTAGGACTTTCTTTAACTAAATAATTAGGCAAAGTAAATGCCCCGCCACCAAGTAAAAGTACATTTTCTGGGTTTGATTTTAATGTAAAATCTGCCATTTTTTGCGTGTACCAAAATATTAAATCATCGGGGTTGTCTATATTTATTCCAGACTGTGCACCGCGAGGACCTGTTGCTAGAAGCCGTATATCCTCGCCTTGTCGGTTGGAGGTTTTGATAATTTGATAGTGAGAACTAGGCGTATCTATGTCCGTGATGTTCGGTCGTTGGGTGGCTGGAATGAGGGACAAAAGTGTAATTATGAGGGTTGCTATAATTTTAGGAAGAATTTTTGTTTTCGGCTGTAAAATCCAAGCCGATGCAAGTATCATTAAGATTACGAAAATCATAGTTTGGTTTGAGCCCACAAATTGAAAAATCACAAAGCCGGTCAAAAAAGTTCCCACTATGCTACCGATTGCATTCAAGACGCTTAAATCAGCGACGGACTTGCCTGATTTTTCGAGTGAAGTTATGTTTAGTTTTGCTAGATACGGACTGATTATACCTAAGAATAAACTAGCAGGGGCGAATAAAATCAGTGCTGCTAGTGTGGCTTTTAGGCGTGAGTCTAAAGTTGTTGTGGAAATTGACTCTAGTATATTTAAGTGGGTTAGTTTGGTTAATACTATTGATATCGCCGTTAGAAATAAAAGCACGACGACATCGTTCGGATTTT
>JBHAEP010000027.1:0-9822 GCA_041855665.1 Nanosynbacteraceae bacterium | reverse complement strand
ATCTAGACGATTGTAAAGAAGTGCCGGTTCCACCAGCACCAAAAGACATTCAAGTTTGTGACTTGACTACAAAGAAGGTTATCACAATCAAGGAAAACCAATTTGATAGCAAGAAGCATTCAAAAGACCTTAACAGCTGTGAAGAAACACCAGAACCTGTAATCGAAGTTTGCCGAACTGAAGATAAGGCAATCGTAAAGATTAAGGAAAGTGAATTCGATAGTACAAAGCACAGCCGCACTACAGAAAATTGTGCTCCAACACCACAAGTTCCTGTAACTCCTACCGAACTACCTAAGACTGGTGCAGATACATTAACTGTTATTGCCGGACTTGGAATCGTAACTACATTACTTGGTTACGCAATTACTAGCCGACGAAGCTAGTCTGAGACTGACCGCTCCAACTGAGCCAGGTCTCAGCCACACCCCTCCCACTGGAGGGGTGTTTTTGGTATAATATATGCATGGCTAAAGTAAAAAAGAAACGCAATAAAAAATACCAAGGCCAAAGTTCAACGAACTCATCACCAAGAACTATTCGTGTTCGTGCCGTAAAAAGAAATAAGCTTCAACAGTGGTGGTTCGAAAAAGGAAAATTATTTAAACCTTTAATAATTTCAGGCCTGGTATTATTGGCTATAGTTATTCTAGTTATTGGCTTTATTGCAAGCATGAACTCTTAAATCCTGCATGAATATTGCAGGATTTTTTAATTATTTTTCGGTAAACGAAATCCAAAAGTACTACCCTTACCCTCTTCCGATTCAAAAATAATCTCACCGCCATGACCGGCGACTACTGTTTTTGCCAAATAAAGACCTACACCAGTTCCATCTGGTCGCTGACGACGAGCATTCGTCGCACGGAAAAACTTCTTAAATAAATTCTCCTGCTCTTTTTTCGGTACACCCATTCCAGTATCCTTGACTAAGCAAACAACTTCATTTACTCGATCCTCCAAAATCACCTCAACTCGCCCACCTTCTGGCGTGTAATATAGAGCATTATCAACAAAATTCATAACAACCTGCTGAAATTTTGTTTCATCAATCTTAATCAAAATCGCCTTCTTTGGTTTATAAAAAACTAAATCTATCCCTCGCAAATTGGCAGCCGTTTCTAAAGTCGCGACCTCAGACTCAACCAAATCAACTAAATCAACTTCAGTCTTGTCTATACTAAATTTTCCAGTTTGTAACCTAGACACATTCAAAAAATCACTAATTAAATTCACCATTCGCTCACTACTTCGAAAAGCCTCAGTCAAATACTGACGTTGAGTCTGGTTAATTTTGCCGGCATCGCCATCTAAAACCATATCGATATAACCTTTTATGCTAGTTAAAGGTGTCCGCAACTGGTGACTAGCCATGCTTAAAAATTCATCTTTGGCATCGTCCAGTTTTTGTAGCTGACGATTATTTTTTTGAATTTCGCTAGTAGCATTGTCTATTTTTTGCTGCAAGTTTTTATTCAGACTGTGGATTGTTTTCATTGCAAATCCATAATCAACAGCAATCGCCAGCTCGCCACCAATATCTTTCAAGCCAGAAATCTTTCTGATAGATATTGGCGTTTTTTGCCTACCAACAGCGATAAATCCACTTAATTTACCGCCATGAAAAATTGGAAAAACAACATCAACCTTATAAGACAGCAGTAATTTTCTTAGCTGATCATAAGCTTTCGGCAGCTTCGACACACTAAAAACCTGTCTGTGGATTTTCAAATAATCCGCAATTTCAAAAACGTCAGACTTTGGCATATTTAGGTTTTTATCAAGATCCGACGTCAAATAGTTATCATTTGATATTGCCACAAAGTATCCCGAATCAAGCTGAAGATGACGATCTAAAATCATCAAAACTCTCTGCATTAAAAAACGTAAATCTTTCACCGAAGCAACAACTTGACTTACTTCGGATTGGATAGATTTTGTTTTCTTGCGAGTATTTTTCATATCTTCATTGTACACATTTTCTAGGCAAACCGCTAGAGCTTATGGTATCATAAAAATAATGATTAAAATTACTATTATCGAAGATGACCCGGTTATTAGCCAGATGTATCGAATGAAATTTGAAGCTGACGGATTTGACGTAACCATGGCCGGAAATGGCAAGGAAGGCATAGAGTCTGTAGAAAAATCAACTCCAGATATTATTTTAATGGATATCCAAATGCCTGAAATGGATGGAGTAGAAGCTCTAACTAAAATTCGACAAATGGAAAGTGGGCGTGATATACCGGTAATAATACTGACTAATCTCGGTACCGAAGAAGCCCCTGGCGCACTAAAAAAACTCAATGTCTCTGACTACATAGTCAAAGCCAGCCTAACTCCAAAACAAGTTGTAGCTAAAGTAAAAGAAACGCTCCAAGTATAATTTGGAGCGTTTTTATATTAAATATCCTGCTGGCCTTTTTGGTCGGCAATTTTTCGAGCTGCGGTAATTACATTGTCGATTAAAGCAGCGACGGTTAAAGGTCCGACACCGCCGATTATCGGAGTGATCGATACATCTCGCCTACTCTCACGAACTTCATCAGCTACATCGCCTTTTAGTACGCCGGCTTCATCAGCAACACCAGCATCTACTGCTATGGCTGAATTTTGCAACATATCAGACTTTATTAAGCCTGGTTTACCGGTGGCGGTTATTATTAGTGAATAGTTAACCAGCTCACTCAAGTCATCACCTTCTTCAAATACAATCGGCTCAATCCCGGAGCTTCGCAAAACTTTAGCATAAGGAGCGCCCACTAGTCGCCCATTTCCGACAATCGCTATTCTTTTCAGGCTTGGCTCAATACCGTATCCAGCAAGTAGCCATTGAATAGCCAAAGCCGTTGCCGGGGTAAAATCCGCCCCACCGGACAAATTATCTACATCTTTTTCTGGAGCTATATTTGCCAAGATTTGATCTGTTTTTGAAGAATCATTCAATGGCAATTGCACAATAATTCCGTGAATATCCGAACTTTGATTAGCCTCTTGAATTTTATCAACTAATTCACCCTCGCCGCACCGCAAAACATCAACATCAATCAAAATATCTTCAGCATAAGACTTTTTTAGATTTATGTATTTTTCAGTTACAGGATTGTCTGTTGTTGTAAAAATAACAAGCCTCGGAAAAACCTTCCAAGATTGCCTCAAAGCTCGCACCTGCTTTGCCTGACGCTCTTTTATAAAGCCAGCTAATTCTGCCCCGTTCAAACTTCTTGCCATTTAAATCCTCATCTCTAAAGGTTCTTGTTCAATCTCAATGCCAAATTTATCAAAAACCGCCCTAATAATTTCATCTCTAGCATCTGCCAGCTCCTGGTATCTGTCTGCGCTGGAATTTATCAAAACCAAAGCATTTTTATCATGAACTCGCATCGCGCCCAGCTCTTTGCCTTTATAGCCAGCTTGTTCAATCAGCCAACCTGTTGGAATTTTGTAGCTACCATCTGGCATTGTAAAATGTGGCATTTCAGGATATTTAGCCAACAAATCTTCAAATTTCCACTTTTCAACAATTGCATTCTTGAAAAAAGAGCCAGAATTAGCAATCTCTCGAGGGTCCGGCAGCTTATCGGCTCGGATAGCAATCACCGCCTGACGAATATTTTTCGGAGTGTAGTTAGTGATGTTGTGTTCGTCTAAATATTTTTGAAGACCAGCATAAAATGGAGGAGTTGGTAATTTTTTAGATAATTTCAAAGTAATAGAAGTGATAAAATACCGACCAACTTCTGTTGTTCTAAAGATACTCGAACGATAACCAAACTTGCAATCTTCATTAGAAAGAACGGTAAATTTACCAGTCATTGAGTCAAAAGCCTCTAGAGAAACCAGTGTGTCGGCAATTTCTTGACCATACGCACCGACATTTTGTACAGGTGCTGCGCCGGCCGTTCCTGGAATTGCTGACATTGCCTCAATTCCACTCAAATTCATTTCAACAACTCTTTCAACTATCGAATCCCAATTTTCACCTGCACCAATTTTAACAGTAGTTGAATAATCATCTTCCTCAAGAATCTCAAAACCCTTAATCTTACACAATAAAACTAGTCCAGCAAAACCTTCATCAGGAACCAGAATATTACTGCCGCCACCAAGGATGAATATTGGAATATTTTGATTTTGAGAATTTTGATAAACTCCAGGTAGCTCATCGGCGTCATTTACCTGAGTCATAAATCTCGCCGGGCCACCAAGTCTCATCGTTGTATATTTTTTCAAAGATATATTTGTGTGCACGTCCATATATCTATTATAGCACTTATTATAAAACAAAAAATAAACCCCTAGAGGTTTATTGAAAAATCAATTTGGAGGGCCAGGAGGGGCTCGAACCCTCGACACCCTGCTTAAGAGGCAGGTGCTCTAACCAGCTGAGCTACTGGCCCATAACTCTTTTATTCTAGCAAACTTTTTAACCAATGTCAATACAGTAATACCCCACCCCTCCTGTTGACTTATTAAATTTAAAATGTTATAATTATAAAACTAGATATAAAATCTAGGTGCACTTTACCAACACGTCAAGATAGCTAACAACTATCTAGGACACTAGTAGAAAGGTCCATTTTAAAATGGCATTCAACGAATTTGTATCCCCCAAGGCCAAGGCTGCTACTAAAGTACGAGAGGCGTCGATGGCTCTGGCTTCATCGGTAATCTTAGGAAAGCTTGATAGCTTGATCAACGGCGTTGATTTTGAAGAGCGTCGCCAGGATGACATCGTCAACCACGCCGAAGAATTCCTGGACGCAATTCGCCAATACAATCTTGGTGAACTGGAAAAACTTCAGGAACTGAAAGATGAGCTCTCGGCCGATGAAATTAAGGCAATCGTTGCAGATCTGACAAACAACTCCAACGACAAGATTATTGATATAACCTTGGGTGAGCGCATCGAATCACTAGAGAAGTTCCACGATCAGTCAATGACAACCTTTGGCGGCATACTCCAAAACGGCCCAAAAATCGGCAAGAGCGACGAAGACCTTGACTCACTCACTAATCAAGTGAAAGCGTTAAATATTCGCATCGCCACCATGCTAGCCCGCACCAAAAATCTACGCGACGAAGCCAGTCAATATTTCAGCGATCTGGCAACCAAGATAGATCAATACACGGCAGACTAGCCTAATGATTTATGCCGCGCGCCAGAATATTCTACTTTTTGTCTATTAGATTTTGAAGTTGTTAATATTTTGGCGTGTTGCATAAATTTTACAGAACCCCGTTAGCTCACATAATTGTGAGATTTTTTATTTTCAAAGATAGATATTTTACCATATATATTGACTTTTTCAAGCAATAGTGTTATAATGATCACTAAGCTGGATTAATGCCAGCACGTACATTCATAGCAACACGTCAAACGAGTAAAATCGAAAGACAAACTAGTAGAAAGAGGTCCAAAGTGGCTATCTCGCACTCAAATGTTAAGTATGTCATCGCGCTTGCTAACCTGGAGCTTACACCACCTCCTAGCGTAGTAAAGTTCGATCCCGAGACCAAGCAGGCTATCGATAAGTTCGTAAAGAGCGGCACCGAATCCATCTGGTTAAATCCAGAAAAGTTCAGTCTATCTCTTCTAGAGCTACTCGATGAAGAGAATCGCCTTTGCAATTCTCTCCGTCAACTTGCCTGCAGCATCATCCCCGGTATCGAAAAAGCCTTTCGTCCAGCATTCGATGAGATCACCTCGAGGTATGACTTCAGGGTTGTAGACTTCCATGATCGTATCGTGGATTCACTACATTCCTACAATTACTACGAGTACTATTTCATGATGCCTCATATAGTCTCGGTTGTTCGCTCTGCACAGCTTGATTACATACTTGAAGCTGCAAAAGAAGAATATCGAGTATCTGAAGCTGATGAAGCCGAAGAGAGCCTGCCAGATGCCTATGTTTTGATAGCTAATTATGTGAAGATCTTCAAGGAGAATTACATTGCAATCAAAAGCATGTTCGAAACGAGCAAGCATCAGTTCGACTATGAATATAGTCGCGCTCAAATAGCCAACTAGCAGGTATTTATGCAACACTCCATCTCAAATCTACTCTTGTCTTTCATTTGATAAAGTAAACTGTTTTGGCGTGTTGCATAAATATTCCAAGTTTATAAACTCGCCAGTTGGTGAGATTTTTTATTTTAAAGACAAAAAGAAAACTCGCTATTTAGGGCGAGTTGAATTCAAATTTGGTACACCCGGTACGATTCGAACGTACGACACCTGGTTCCGAAGACCAGTGCTCTATCCACTGAGCTACGGGTGCGTATATTTCATATTATATCAATTTTAATATTTTTCATCAAGTCCAGTTTACCTTTCATTGACTTTTATACTATATTGTTGTATTGTAATAATAGTTTTTGCACCAACAAAGACTGACGCACATTCACAACACGCCAAAACATCAGCAAAAACCAACACGCTGATAAAAGCAGAAGGATATCAAAATGCCCGTCAATGAAGTTGCATACTTTAGTCCCAGAATGCGCGGCTTTAGCGTCATGAACCCCTTGCTAAAAGCTTTGCAAAGTAATATTGATATTGAAAGGATAAATTTTCGATATTCATCTGGTGAAGAAATGCCGGTAAATAAATTGCTTTTACGTAGAGCCCCGAATCCAAAGGACGCTTTACTTCTAACAGAAAATACACCCGGAGGAAAACGCTACAGGCGAGCAGATTTTACCAAAAACATCCAAAGCGGAATCAGATACCAAGAGATAAAAACCGCCCTATGCAAAAGTGCCACCGTTGATATCTCTAACTTCGAAATACCGCCAGAAAAACATATCGCTACCTACATAGCAAATGTTCATGAAGCAGCCTATGTCCTGGATATTTTTGCAAAAGATATCTTAAAAAACTCCCCTATTAGTTATTACGGCAAAAAAGGAAGCCAAGAACTCGCAGAGTTCATCAATACCGATGCTTTTATTTTGCGCACAATAGCTTATCAGGTGGAGCTCAATGATATGTATATTCGGTGTAATTTTTCAATTTATCTTGAACAAATTAAAAAAGCTCACATTGCTACGGGCGGCGTTCAAGAAATTAGAGAAAAACTAAACTTTGTACATAGTGCCATGAACGAATTGCAACGTCGAGCAGCAAACTACAGAGGCGTAAAGCATCAACACCAGGAGGTAAAGTCCGATAATCAACTCAGTATTCTCAAGGATAACCTTCAAGATCTAGAAGCCAAATATCCTGGAATCTCCGATCATCTGAAAAAATTCGGAATCAACATCTAATTTTTATGCGACGCGCCAAAATATTCTGCTTTTATCTATTCATTTAACTCATGGATTTTAAGGTTGGTAATGTTTTGGCGTGTTGCATAAATCACCCCAGATAGCTGGGTTTTTTATTTGCTCTAAATTTGTTATGCTAATAATATGAAAAGTTGGCGTGGGTTTACCGTTGTAGAAATGGTGGTGACAATCTTGATATTGAGCGTTCTTTTGACTATTGGAGGAATGGCTTTTGTTTCAGCGCAAAAAAACGCACGCGACAATGATCGCACTTCAGATATTGACACTATAGCTAGAACTTTAGAGAATTATTACAAAAACAACCAAAACTCCAAAGTCGGCTACCCTGCAACCTCAAAAATATCCTCCGGTTCAGAATTTTTAAGGCAACTCGACGCCACAACTTTACGCTCACCAAGTACAAATTCCGGCATCAGCCTGATGTCCGCAAACTCTAATTCCGCACAGAATCCTGATATTGATCAATACATTTATCAGCCGCTAGACCGAGACGGCAACCTATGTAGTGATGAAAATCAAGAATGCTCGAGCTTTAAGATTTTTTATAAACTAGAAAAATCTGATGAAATATTGTTTAAAGAAAGTATTTATCAATAATGACTTTTTTAAAGAATCAAAAAGGAATCTCAACTGTTGAGCTATTGATAACCTTATTTATTGCGGCAGCTTTTTTGGGTATAGCTTATCAATTATACATAGCAGTGAATCGATCTATAAATGAAGCACGAGTTCAATCTGAGGCTAGCAATATAACCTACGAACAACTTCGACTTTTAGAAAACTCAGTTTCTAACCCATGCACACCTAGAGACCTCGAGGCTAAATTACCAGATAATCACACTCTGGGGTCAAAAAACGGCACGCCGCCGACTATTACAGCAAAAGTTACCTGCCCCCTAAATGAAATCGATTTAAACTCAGTTAGCCTGCTAACTGTTAAGCTTCGCTACACCGTTAATGGACAAGACGAGGAGGTTATTCATGCAATTTACGTCAATTAAGCAGCGCGGTTTCACCCTCGTGGAGGTCGCCATAGTCGCACCTATTTTGATATTGGTTATCATGGCTTTTGTCGCCGCTAGTCTTGGAATGTTAAATAATGCCCTTATTACAAGCGATCGCTCAAAAATGACTTATGACATTCAAAATACCCTATCAACAATCGAGCAAGATATTCGACTCAGCACTCAATTTCTAGATAATTCTCGCGCCCTGAATCAAGGCCAGGGACGAAATCAAAACTTCACTGGAACTGAGGCTTTTACTTCTGATAAAGATTTAATTTTAAACTCCCTAGCAACCCTAGAAAATCCTTTAAACGCAGAGCGTCAGCTTGCTTATTACGCAAACCAACCGAATATATGCGGCGACCAAAAAACCAATAATCGACCATTTATTTATAAAAATATTTATTTTATCAAAGATTCCGCGCTTTATAAACGTACCGTTCTGCCTGATTATAATATAGAAACTGGCGACAATATTGATGAAAATACTTTATGTGATAAACCCTGGCAAAGAAACAGCTGTCTAAATAAAAATGGCTCTATTTGTCAAATTCAAGATATGAAACTCCTCGACAACGTCAAAAACTTCAAGATTGAATATTTCAACTCCCCTGACAGCACAACTCCAAATGAGTCAAACGACAACAAAGCAACAAATGCCGTAGCCGTAAAAATCATAATAACTACCGAAAAAACTATCGCCGGCGAAACATTAACTTTAAATCGCAGTATTCGCGCAACTAAACTAAACAACATCATTACAGAGCTGCCAATCCCCGAACAGCCAGACTTTGATGTCAGCCCAATATATCAAAGCATCAGTTCAACTAGTATTCCAGTGGAAGTGTCATGGGATAGAGTTCCGAATGCTACATCTTATACTCTCGCCTACAAAATAGCCAATCAGCCACAAATTATCCTACCAACTCTTCCAGGCGGAACCACATCACAAACCATAAATATACCTCTAAACCAAACTTATGAAATCAGCCTAATCGCTAAAAACTCAAGCGGAGAATCTCCAGCAAAAATAAAATCACTGCCAGCTCTAGTAAGGTTTTAATAAAATGAACAAAATGCTTGTGTTTTAGAAAAAAATCATTTATATTAGTAGTGTAATCATTATAAAAAGTAAAAATTAGGGGGCATTCTAATGAATCTTCAAAATAAAAATAAAGGTTTCACTATCGTTGAGCTTTTGATCGTTATCGTAGTTATCGGTATCTTGGCAGCAATCACAATCGTAGCTTACAACGGAATTCAGAACCGCTCAAACACAACAGCGGCACAATCAAATGCAGGTACAATCGAAAAGAAAGCGCAGGCATTTAACAGTATCAATGCATACTACCCTAAAGATGAAACAGCTTTCAATAGCACCGATGAATCAAAGCTAGACAGCGGTATAAAAATTGTTACAGGTAACACTACAAATAAAAATGAAGTTAGATATGTACCTTGTCCAGCTGGTCAAGATCAACCAACTGGCGCAAAGATCTCTTACTATGACTTCTCAGCT
>JBHAEP010000026.1:0-6745 GCA_041855665.1 Nanosynbacteraceae bacterium | reverse complement strand
GTTTATATTTAATCACATAAATGTTAAAAAATCCACAAACAAAAAATAAATCAGGCTAAACCTGATTTATGAGAGCCTCTACTGCTCGAATGACAACAAACGATTTGATATCGCGAGGATACTTTATTTTAACTCGTTGTGTTAATTGAAGAGTACTAAACAAACTGTGTGTTTGTTAAGGTACAATTTTATTTTAGCTTATTGCTTTTGTGAAGTCAATAACTTGTGCTAAAATTAAAATGATCTTAAACAAGGAGAAATTTCGTGAAACAAAAATATTCAATTGGCTTAGATATTGGCACTAGTTCGGTCGGCTGGGCGGTTGTCGATGAAAATGACGAATTGATGCGCTATAAAAAGAAGAATATGTGGGGCTCGCGCTTGTTCGAGGAGGCTGAAAAAGCAGAAAGCCGGAGAATGAATCGTACGGCTAGGCGGAGACTGAGGCGTCGCGAACAACGTATCAATTTTTTGCAGCAAATTATGGCGCCGGTAGTATTGCCAGCCGACGACGCGTTCTTTATCAAGCTGAACGAATCAATGCTCCATCTTGATGATAAAAAACACGATCCGCTCAAAAACTCGCTGGAAGATGCCGGATATTACCAACGCAAAAGCGGCAAGCTAGTTTATCCGACAGTTTATCATTTGCGAAAAGCATTGATGAGCGAAAATAAGAAGTTTGATCCGCGCTTGGTGTACTTGGCGATTCATCATATTATTAAATATCGCGGCAATTTTCTGTATCAAGGGCAAAATTTTGACATCAACAACACCCAAGCTATTGACGAAAATTTAACTCAAGCCTTTGAGTTTTTAGAAAATAATTTTGGCATCTCACTGGTGGATTTGACCAGCAAACAAACAGAAATTATTGCGATTCTGAGGCAAAACAACAAGAGTAAGTCGCAGCGCAAATCCGACGTCATGGAGCTGTTTAAGTTAGAAAAAATACAAAAAACAGCGCTTGAGCAGATTATTAAAGCTTTCTTGGGATTGGCGGTAAATTTGCATCAAATTTTTACCGATCTTGATAAACAATCACTTGATTTTTCTAAATTTGAGGAAAAGCGCGAGGCTAATGATGAAGCGCTAAATGGTTTGTCTGATGAGCAGCTGGAATATTTGGAACTGCTACAAAAGATTCACAGTTGGGTAATTTTGCAAGACGTTTTGCGAGGTGAGGCGAGTATATCTCAGGCAATGATTAACAAATATGATGATTATGCACGCGACCTCAAATTTGCCAAAACTCTGTTCAAGAAGCACCTGTCAGCTCGCGAATATAAAGAATTTTTCAAATCAAAACAAGACGCAAAAGGTCAGCACTCACACTACACCAAGTACAGTGAGTCTGGCTGGAATTATGAAGAATTTATCAAAGATTTTAAGAAATATTTTGATAAAACCAAGCAAGCCGGAGCTGACGTAACAAGTGAGGATGCAAAGCGATTTGTTGAGCGACTGGAAAACAAGGAGGCATTCTCTAAACTGCGCATGAGTGATAATGGGGCAATTCCGTATCAGCTTCATGAAGATGAACTGGTGAAAATTATCGAAAATCAGGGCAAATTTTATCCAGAGCTGCTCGAAAAAGTTGACAATGGAGATGGTCAGATGAAGTATGCTTTGGTGCGATTGATCGAACATAGAATTCCATATTATGTTGGCCCGCTCCAAAGTGAAAATCAGAATAACTCCGAGTTTGCGTGGGTTAAGCGTCGTCATTCGGGTGACATCACGCCATTTAATTTCTACCAAAAGGTCGACAAAATCGCTTCGGCCGAGGCTTTTATAGAAAACCTGACGAATAACTGTACCTATCTACCAAAGGAGACAGTTTTGCCGAAACATTCACTACTTTTTAGCGAATTTGCTGTGCGCAATGAAATTAAAAATATGCGAATCGACGGTGAGCAACCGCCAATTGACTTAGAAAATAAGTTATTCAAAGAATTGTTCCTGAAGAAAAGAAAAGTTACCAAAAAAGACGTTTTGACATTTCTAAAAACCAATCAGTACCCAGCCATTAAAAATAATGGAGCCCCAGAAATTACCGGACTGGCAAGCGAAACTTATTTTAATTCATCGATGGCTTCGTATATTGATTTTGTAGAGAAGATTGGACTCGATTTGTCGCTTGAAATTGGCTCAAGCACATATGAAATGGTTGAAAATTTGATCAAATGGATCACTGTATTTGAAGACAAGAAAATTTTAGAAGAAAAGATTAGCAAAGAATATGGCACTAGTTTGAGCGATCAGCAGATTGCCGCAGTTTGCAAATTGAACTATTCTGGCTGGGCAAGCTTGTCGCGCAAGTTGCTAACCAGCATAAAGAATCGTCCAGACGAAAGCGATCTTGGGCAGTCAATTATTGAATTGATGCGCACCAAAAAAGATAACTTCATGCAAATAATTTCTAGCCAGCCAATCAAGGGCAGGCTAGATCAGGCGCTGGCAGATTTTGTTGGCGACAGCGGCAAAAGCTTGAGCTACGAAAAGGTTGCTGAACTGCCCGCTTCGCCAGGAATAAAGCGTGGTATTTGGCAGGCTGTGAAGTTGGTCGAAGAAATTGTTGAGCTAAATGGCGGTCAACCGCCTGAGAAGATTTACCTAGAAATGGCTCGCGGTGGCGGCAAAAAAGGTCGTACAGTAGAACGCAAAAAACAACTTGAGAAATTGCACAAGTCGATTGAGCTAGATGGAAATTATTGCGATAAAGATGAGCTCGAGCAAGTTAAAAAAGAACTTGAAAGACATAGCAAAATTGATCGTGATACACTCATGTTATATTTCTTGCAACTTGGCAAATGTGCCTATAGCGGACGGTCGATCAATCTTGACCAGATCACCCAGACCTGTGAGGTTGAACATATTTTGCCGCAAAGCTTGATCAAAGACAATAGTTTAGATAATAAAGTTTTAGTGTTTCGCAAATTCAACCAAGACAAAGGCGGAAAATATCCGCTCGATAAAGACATCGTTGAATCGCAGTCCGGACTATGGCGATACTGGCTCAGTAACAAGCTTATTTCGCAGACTAAATTTGCTAACCTTACTAAGTCGGAGGAGGCTTACGAAAAAGAGAAGATCAGTGGCAAGTTTATCCAGCGCCAGTTAGTGGAAACCCGCCAAATCACTAAGCATGTAGCAGCGCTACTAGACCAACGATATCGGACTAGCGACGATCAGGCGATTGTTGAGCCGATCAAGGCACGTATCACCAGTGAGTTTCGTGATAAATTTAATTTTCCAAAATCTCGCTCAATCAATGATTTTCATCATGCCAAAGACGCGTACTTAGCGGCCGTTTTGGGTCGGTTTTTGAGTATAAAATTCGAGAATCGCAAACGTAGTGTGCTGTATGAGCGATATATGAAATATAACAATAAACTGTCGAGTCACGATCGTGATAATTTTGAAAAAAGTTTTGTCTTGAGCGGCATAGAAAAGGATTTCACCAACAAGATCACTGGTGAGATTTTTGATGGCAAAAAACGCATCCAGACAATTAAAAAAACCATGAAGTATAACGATTGTTTGGTGACGAAAAAACTTTCAGAGATAAATTCTGGATTTTATAAGATAAATCTTGTCAGTGGCGATAGCGCTTCAGTTCCAAGAAAGCTAGGTTTAGATCTGAAGTATGGTGGCTACACTGGCATCGAAAAGGCCTATTATACAGCAGTGCGGTATAAGGAAGGTGGAGAAAAATCTAAAATAATCGGTATTTCAATAATTGACTCTTACGTTATTAAACATGGAAAACTATCGTTGATGGAGGTTGTTAAGAATCAGCTAGGAGTTAACGCCGAAAATATTCAAATAGTGCGTGATAAGATTCTGAAATATCAACTTATTAATAAAGATGGTTCGTTGGTAAGGCTGGTCTCCGACTCAGAGGTGGTCAATGGCAAGCAGCTACGACTTCCTGCGGATATGGAGGCATTGTTTGCTCTTTTGGAGAAAAATTTTATTGACGAAAACTATTCTGAGCGCTTCGTCGCAAAGCTAAATAGACTCACTGAAGCTGGATTATCTATTGATAAACCAGAGCTTATATCACAGTTTTTGGCTAAGAAGCTAGATGAAATATTTAATAAGTACGTATGCATATTAGAAAAAGAATATAAAGTATTTGATTCCATACGAGAGAATATTCAAAAGAAGTCCGATCATTTCTATAAACTGTCCATATCTGAGAAAATCGTCAACCTCCAGAAGTTATCTGTTTTAACCAAAGAAAATTCAGCTAATCCAGATTTTACAGAGGAATTTCCTATTGGTAAAAGGGTTGGTCGTAAGAGTGGTCAGAGCTTTAATCTAGACAACATCACCTTCTACGACTACTCCATCACTGGTCTAAAAGTTAAGAAAACGAAGTTGTAGACGAGGCGCGGGTGGGATGAGTTGGCGAACGGTTTTAATTTCGCAAAAGTGTAAGGCGAGCTACAAAGATGGCTATATGATCATCAAGAGTGATGAATCGGAGAATGTGATTCATCTTAGTGAACTCGCGACTGTCATTTTTGAAAACACGGCCATCAATATCACGGCGTATTTGTTGTGTGAACTGGCCAATAGCAAGGTTAAGGTGATTTTTTGCGATCATAAGCGTAATCCGTACGGTGAAATAATTCCCTACTACGGTCGCTACAATGTCAGCAAGAAAATGATGATCCAGTCGAATTGGCACGAAGGTCTGAAGAAGCTGCTCTGGATGATGATTGTGATTCAAAAAATTCTTAATCAAGCGCATTTGCTCGAAAAGCGTGGCTTTGAAGCTGAGGCGGCAATGCTAAGGGAGTATTCGCGTCAAGTTGAATTAGAGGACTCCACCAACCGTGAAGGTCATGCTGCCAAGGTTTACTTTAACGCGCTGTTTGGTAAAAAGTTTTCCCGCGATCAAGACAATCCGATAAATGCGGCGCTGAATTATGGCTACGGCATAATTCTGTCGGCCTTCAACCGCGAAATTACCAACAACGGCTACTCAACTTCGCTGGGAATCAATCACATTAGCGAGTATAATCCGTTCAATTTGACGTGCGATTTAATGGAGCCATTTCGTGTCATCGTTGATGAATATGTTTATGAAAATCGGGCAATCGCTTTTTCGCAGGAGATGAAGCCTGATCTAATTGACCTGTTAAATAAGCGTGTAAAAATTGACGGACAAAATCAATACGTTTCAAAGGCCATCGAAATCTATACGCGATCGTTTTTCCAGGCACTTGAATATCAAAACGCCAAAAGGTTTAAACTGTATGAATACGAGGACTAGATATATGAGAGTATTGTTGTTTTTCGATCTGCCGGTTGAAACGGAAAGTCAACGGCGAGATTATCGTGTTTTTCGCAAAAATTTAATCAAAGACGGATTCATTATGCTGCAAAATTCAGTGTATGCTAAAATGGCTCTCAATCCTTCGGCTGCTAGAATGGTGCGCGACCGTGTTGACAGAATTAAACCTAAGACTGGGATTATTCAGATTTTGATTGTAACTGAACCGCAGTTCGCTTCGATGGAATATATTTTGGGTCAGAGCGACACCTCGATAGTCAATTCTACTGATAGGATGGTGGTTTTATGAAGTTAATTGTCCGCAACTTAGACGAAGCCTTGGATTTCGAAGAAGGAAAAGTGTTGACATTGCTGATTCAGAATCGTCATTTTTTCCGTGAGATATTATCTGAGTTGGCACGCTCGCAGGTGGAAAAAACCGATGGACAGACGTTGGTTTTTGATGATGGCGAGGACGTCGGTAGTCGAGTAATTGTGGTTAGTGATGTTTTGGGCTTTGATTTTTCATCGCGACGAATTCAGGCGGAACTGTATAAGCACATTGCTGAAAATATTGATAACGACACTATCAAACTGCTGGGTGATTTGGAGACCGAACTAGAAAAGATTGTGATTTTCGCCGAGGAGGCTGCCGATATGGAGCTAGACTACAGGGTTGATTTTGCGATCATTGATTGGCTAAGATTTCTGAAAATCGAGCCAATTGTTGGCGGCAGCTATGACCTTAAGTCAAGAATTTTTGGTATAATAGATGCTGTGAGCAGGTTATTTCCTGAGAAGATAATTTGCTTTGTAAATTTGAAACAGCTTTTGACGCATACGGAGTTCACGGAAGTGGCGAAGTATTGTCTATATAAAAAACAGTTGGTTTGGTTTTTAGAATCGACCGATTCGTACATGAGCGAATTTGAAGAAATCGTTGTCGTTGACGATGACTTATTTTGCTCGAAAAAGCGATCTAGCACTCTTTAGTTAACAGGGGTAGCTCTATAAAATTGAGGTTTTAGAGCTGTGTTAAATTGAAGAGTACTAAAACAAAAATCGATGGTGTCAAACGTTATCGTTCGTTTTAGAGCTGTGTTAAATTGAAGAGTACTAAAACTATTTATAATCAGCATATTAAAAATGGTGTTGTTTTAGAGCTGTGTTAAATTGAAGAGTACTAAAACTAAAATCCTTTCTGTTCTTAAAAAGGGGAGGTTTTAGAGCTGTGTTAAATTGAAGAGTACTAAAACTGAAGAATACAGCGTTAAGCTTAACTATGTGTTTTAGAGCTGTGTTAAATTGAAGAGTACTAAAACTTGAAGAGTACAGAGTTAAGCTTAATTACGTGTTTTAGAGCTGTGTTAAATTGAAGAGTACTAAAACGTTGACAAAGGTAGGGTATCTTTTTCTTTTGTTTTAGAGCTGTGTTAAATTGAAGAGTACTAAAACTAT
>JBHAEP010000025.1:0-9057 GCA_041855665.1 Nanosynbacteraceae bacterium | reverse complement strand
TGTCCGCATCACACGCAGATTTTTGCTAGTAACCACAGAAGCTACAAAGATATGCCAATTCGATATCTGGAAACAACAACTGATTATCGGGATGAAAAAACTGGTGAGTTGGGTGGCCTGAACCGAGTTCGATCTCTAACTCAAGATGATAGCCATATTTTTTGTACTCCTGATCAGATTGAAGGTGAAATAAATAATCTTTTGTCTGCAGCTCGTGAGCTATATAGTTCTATTGATATGAAACTTAGAGTTAGGTTAAGTTATCGCGACGACAGCGAGGGTTATCTTGGTGATTTAAATCTTTGGAAGGATGCCCAGGATCAACTAAAACAAGCTGTGATTGCTAACGATTTGGACTTTTTCGAACAGGAAGGTGAGGCTGCGTTTTATGGTCCAAAGATTGACTTTATGGCGACCGATGCCATAGGGCGGGAGCATCAAGTTGCGACTATTCAGCTTGACTTTGTTCAACCTGAGAGATTTAATTTACAGTACGTAGATTCCGATAATTCAAATAGGCATCCAGTAATGATACATTGTGCGCTGTTGGGTTCTATCGAGCGCTTTATGAGTGTGTTTATCGAGCATACAGGTGGATGGTTTCCGTTCTGGTCTGCACCTGAGCAGATTAGGATTTTAACTATAAATGATTCAGTTTCAGAATATGTGAATGAAATAACAAATTTATTGGATGAAACCGTTTTAATGAATCCTGTTCGATACAATGAAATTCGATATTCTGTTGATATGAGAAATGAATCTCTCGGTAAAAAAATTAGAGAGGCTACTAAGATGAAAATCCCAATGCAGTTTATCATCGGACCGAAGGATGTGGATTCTCGGGTGATCAGTATTAGAACGAAAGATGATGAATTTAGCCTAAGTATTGATAGCTTAAAAGATTTTATCTCTAAATATTAATGGATAAGTTAAAAGATCAAACTATTGTTGTAGTTGGCCCAACAGCTAGTGGAAAAACTTCACTAGCTGTTGATTTGGCTATTGAATTAAATGGTGAGATTATCTGTGCTGACAGTAGAACAATATATAAGGGATTAGATATTGGTACGGCAAAGCCTGGACTTGAGGATATGAAGGGTGTTGTTCACTGGGGTCTTGATTTGGTTAATCCCGGTGAGAGATTTACAGTTGTTGATTTTCAGAAATATGCAATTAATAAAATCCACGAAATTAAGTCTAAGGGTAAAATTCCTATTGTAGTTGGAGGTACTGGTCTATATGTCGATGCTTTGATCTTTGGTTATAATTTTAACAACACATTAGTTGGTGTAAATGATTTCACCGACTGCGATGCTACTACTAGCGAAAAGTTAAGGTGTAGCTGTAAAGACAACACTATAAATAGATGTAAAAAATGCAATACTTCACAAAGAGATAGACTTAAGCTCAATGTTAATTCTATTGTTGTTGGAATATCTACAAAAAAAGAGGTATTAAACGCTAGAATTAGGGATCGAGCAAAAGATATATTCAACAGCAATGTTGTGCAAGAGGCAACGAAATCTGCTGAAAAATTTGGCTGGGATAATGTCGCAATGACCGGAAATATATATCCAATAATTAGAAAATATATAGATGGATATATAGACGAGGGGCGAATGATGGAAGATTTTTGCAGAAGTGATATTCAGCTAGCAAAGAGACAAATGACTTGGTTTAGGAAAAACCCTTATATTGTTTGGTCTGATTTAGACTCAGCTAGGGAATTTATTTGTTCAAAATTGAGATAGAATGTATTTTATGCTACAATAAACAGTAGAATTGAGAGAAATAAACAATGATTGACGCACTATTTGGTTCAAAGACTAGGGTAAAGCTATTGCATCTGTTTTTAAATAATCCAGATAAATCTTTCTATGTTCGTGAAATAACTAGGTTGATTGATGAGCAGATAAATTCCGTAAGGCGAGAATTATCCAATATGCTCAAGGTCGGCATAATTACTAGTGACAGTTCGGATAATAAATTGTACTACAGGGTGAACGATAAGTATGAGTACTACAATCCGCTCAGTATGATATTTGCCGAAGACGTAAAGAGAGTTAGGGATAGCAAACGGCAAGATGTTATAGACTGGAGGCAGAGAATCGGTGAGATTCCAACCATTCGCCTGGCTATTGCGTCTGGAATTTTAGTTCCAGGATCTGCTACATCAGTAGATTTAATACTAGTGGGTGATGGAAAAAATTCCAATATAAAACAGGTTGTATCTGATATAGAATCTAGTGTAGGTCGCGAAATAAACTATGCAATATTAGGGTACGATGATTTCTATTATAGGATGAGTGTAAGAGATAGATTTATAAGCGAGATTCTATCTGGGGCTCATGAAGTAATAGTGGATTTAGATAATGTTCTAGGAGAAAATAAATGATAGAAATAGAGTATAAGGGTGGTAATTCTGTAGTTGTATCAACAAAGAATAGTAAATTGGTTTTTGATCCAAATCGAAATCCTTTAGGTTTAAACAGTGTTGCAACAAGAAATGCTGTTGAGGTTGCCACTGAAGCAAGGTTTGCAGTAGCTAATGGCGATGAAATTTTAGCTATTGAGAGCCCTGGGGCTTACGAAATTGGAGATTTTTCTATAAATGGAATTGCGGCCCAGAGACATATAGACTCTGAGGGTAAAAAGTCTACAATTTATAGCTTTGATGTCGAAGAAGTAAAGATCGTTATTATCGGTAATATCGATCCTAAATTAACTGAAGAACAGCTAGAGGATATAGGTGTTGTTGATATAGCTATTATTCCAGTTGGAGGAAATGGCTATACTCTAGATGCTACTTCCGCGTCAAAGATTGCTCGACAGCTAGATGCAAAGATAGTTATTCCTGTTCATTACGCTGATTCTTCTTTAAATTATGAAGTTCCGCAGGACGAAGTTGATATTTTTGTCAAAGAGTTAGGTCGAGACGTTGAAAAAGTTGGGGATAAATATAAGATAAAGAATCTTTCTAGCTTACCTGAATCGCCAGTTACTGTAATCATCGACAAGACAAACTAAAAGGTATCCTATTATAGGATACCTTTTTTCTTTAGTGTACGGATAGCGTTTGTGCTAAGTGTCATAGTTACTTTCTGACCGTCTACCATGAAAGTTTTCTTTTGTAGATTTGGCTTGAAAACTCGCTTTGTTCGACGGAGAGAGAAGCTAACATTGTGACCAAATTGCTTGCCTTTACCTGTTAGTTCGCAACGTGATGCCATAATTTATTCTCACTTTACTATTTAATTTTTCAATCCTTTTTATTATATCGATTTTTATACATATAGTCAAGAGTGGGTTATTTGCTGCATAAGTAGTATAATATTATTTATGGAATTTGATTTTTTGTATATAGCTATCGTTTTGGGGGTGATATTAATTTCAATGACACTTCACGAGGCTATGCATGCTTTTGCTGGTTATGCTTTGGGTGATGATACTGCCAAACTAGAAGGTCGATTGACTCTTAATCCAATTAAGCATATAGATCCTTTTATGACTATAATATTGCCAGTCATGTTGGCTATTTCTGGTTTGCCTATATTTGGTGGAGCTAAGCCTGTTCCGTTTAATCCAAATCGCGTGCGAGGTGAAGAATGGGGTGCTGCCGGAGTTGCACTAGCTGGACCCTTAACCAATCTGTTCATAGCATTTTTATCTTTTGGTGTTGGCGTAGTTTCAGGTGTGATATCTGCTTCTGGAGTGGAAGCTAGCTTTTTAGGTATTTTGATTTCAACTATGGTTTCTGTGAATTTAGGATTTTTCGTGTTTAATATGATCCCGTTACCGCCGCTTGATGGATCTAGGGTAATTTATGCATTGGCGCCAGATAGTGTTCGTAGGGTTATGGAGTATATAGAACGAGCAGGGATTATGTTTATATTTATATTCGTTTTAATAGCATCTAGTACGGGTATTCTATCAACATTCATGATGAGATCTGTTAATTTTATTATTGATGTTTTTGATAAGATTTTTGGTGTAGTTTAGTTTTTTTGCTATAATAAAAGTAGCCCCAGATGGCTAATGTATATGATTTTCCTAACATCATACGATAAGGGATCTTTATATGATTAAATTCCGTGGAATTTAGTTGCGAGAACCCACCTTGCTTAAACGCGGGGAATATCAAGCATTAGTGTACTGGGGCTTTATGATTTTTGAGAAATATATATGAGCAGTATTCAAGCTATAGTTAAGTTAATTGTAAAAAAAGACAACAAAATATTAATCCTTAATAAAAAGTCCGCAGATGGGCATATTTCTTTGTTGCCAGGGAGTAAAATCAGTGGATTTAGTCAGCCAGAGGATATTGCTCAATCTGTAGTGGAGAAAGATTTAGGTATAGTATCTGATTATAAGATTAAGCTTCACGACATTTTAAATTATAGCGATAATCTACATTCAGACAAGAGATTGCTGGTGATAATTTTTGGTGTCGATGTTTATTCTAACCAGAAGATTATTTTGAGTGATAAATATCAAAAATATCAATGGCGTGGATTAGCTAGTGTTAATTTTGGCGAGCTGGATGATTTAAGTGCTATGATTTTGAGGATAGAGGATAGCACGGGTGTTTATGGTGCTGGAGAAGAAGTTGATTACAGTAATAGGAGTGATCTGGTAATATTCTCAGATGGAGGATCTCGAGGTAATCCTGGACCGTCAGCTTCGGCATATGTTTTAGTTAAAGATGATCAAGTCATAACTCAAGGAGGAGAGTACATAGGTATAACTACGAACAACCAAGCCGAATATAGAGGAGTATATCTGGGCTTAATGAAGGCTAGGGAATTGGGCTATAGAGATGTATTATGTAAGATTGATAATATGATGGTGGTCAATCAGATGAAAGGCATATACTCTGTTAAGAATCGAGATCTTTGGCCTATACACGACAAAATGAGAGAATTGGTCGCTGACTTTGATAAGGTTGGTTTCATGCATATCAAGCGAGAGTTTAATGTCGCTTCGGACTCTTTGGTTAATATTATCCTCGACGATCATGCTAGGAATAATGTATAATTAAGCATAGGCAGTAGGTTAAGTGGTCGCTTGATTTAATTATTTAATTCAAGAGGAAAGTCCGGGCAATGAAGGATACGACAGTCGCTAACGGCGACCGGAGGCAACTCTAGGGAAAGTGCCACAGAAACTTAGACCGCCTGTGTATTTTCATAGGTAAGGGTGAAACGAGTGAGGTAAGAGCTCACAGCAACGCATGGTGACATGCGGAGGGGGTAAACCCTGTCGATTGCAAGGAGGTATGTCATTGAGTGATCCGCTCGACATGCCGATATCCGCTAGAACTTTCTGGCAACAGATTGGCTAGATAGATGACCACTCTCGACAGAACCCGGCTTATCGACTTGCTGTCAAATAAAAAATAACACCTTATTGTAGGTGTTATTTTTTATTTTGTGAATTAGGCTATTTAGCTGCTTTTACAATTGCTTCAAATGCCTTAGGTTCATTCGATGCAATTTCAGAAAGAACTTTGCGGTCTAGCTCGATTCCTGCTTTTTTAAGACCAGCAATTAGCTTACCGTAAGTTGTTCCATGTTCACGAGCTGCGGCATTGATGCGAGTGATCCATAGACCTCGAAGATCACGCTTTTTATTGCGACGATCGCGGTAGCTGTATTGAAGTGAGCGAATCACAGCCTGCTTTGCTAGCCTATAGCTGCGAGTTCGGTTGTGCTGCATACCTTTAGCAGCTTTTAGAATTTTCTTGTGCTTAGCACGTGCGGTTACACCTCTTTTAACTCGCATAATTTAAGCTCCTATTGCTCGTTTAACGTTTTTAGCCATGCTACCTTTTACGGTTGCAGTGGTATTGATTGCGCGCTTACGGCTCTTGCTTTTTTTAGCTAGAAGGTGACCACCAAATGCACGTCGGCGAGTGATTTTACCTGTGCTCGTAAGCTTGATGCGCTTAGCTGTACCCTTGTGAGTCTTTAGCTTTGGCATTATTTTTTACTCCTTACTACAATACTTAGATTGCGTCCAGCCATCTGAGGCTTTTGCTCTACGATTGCGTCTTCTTCAAGAAGGGAAATGATTTTGTCCATCATTTCAAATCCAATTTCCTTGTGAGCCATTTCGCGTCCACGATAGAATATTTGAATTCTGACCTTATGTCCGGCTTCTAGAAAAGATCGTATTTTTCGCAGCTTGATTTCTAGGTCGCCGCTACCAATCTTTAGGCCAAACCTCATCTGTTTCAATTCGCCTTGTTTATTGCTTTTGCGATTCTTTTGTTGCTCTTTCATCTTTTGGTATTGGTATTTACCCCAATCGATGATCTTTGCTACTGGAGGATCGGCGTTTGGTGATATTTCAACCAAATCTACACCAGCCTCGGAAGCCTTATTTAATGCTTCCTCTCGAGATATAATGCCTAGTTGTTCGCCACTTGTTCCAATTACGCGAAGTTCTTTTGCTCGAATCGCATCATTAATGCGGACTGAATTGTTACTGATTTTGAGGTCTCCTTTGACTTCCTGATAGTTAACATTCTAGAGTTCACACAACCTAAATTGTTGTTAGTTACTCGCTTAATATTGTACTAAAAAATAACAATCTTTGCAAGGGTAAAAGTGGGAACTAAATCTGTCGATACTGAAGGGCTTCCGCTATGTGATTTATTTGTATATATTCAGAATCTTCTAAATCGGCTATAGTTCTGGCTACTTTGATTATTTTGAAGTAACTTCTAGCGGACAGGTCTAGTTTAATTGATGCATTTTCTAAAACATTTTTAGCTTCATTGGATATGTTGAACTTATTTTTTATATCATCGGTGCTAGCTGAATTATTGTATTTTATACAACCTTTATATCTTTTAGACTGATTTTTATAGGCTTTTTCAATTAATTCTAGTGCATTATTATGTTGTTTATTCGTCGACGAATTATTCGCTAGGAGCTTGTCGTGGGCAACTCTACCTACATGAATAGTTAAATCTATTCTATCTAGTAATGGTCCTGATATTTTCTTCTGATAGTTATTTATTTGCTGAGTTGAACACGAACATTCCTTTGTTGGATCTCCGTAAAATCCACAAGGGCAGGGATTCATCGTGGCCACCAGCATGAAATCGGCTGGGTAGGTAGCTTTATGTGAAGTCCTAGAAACCTGGACGATTTTATCTTCTAGTGGTTGACGCAGAGATTCTAGTACGGACCTAGGATATTCTGGTATTTCATCTAAAAACAGAACTCCAAGATGTGCGAGGCTTATTTCTCCAGGCTTTGGCTTGCTTCCACCACCTATTATCGAAGTCTTACTGGATGTATGATGAGGTGACCTAAAAGGCCTAGTTAGAACTACTTCGTCTATCTGCTCATTTGCTAAACTGTGTATTTTAGTGATTTCAACTATTTCATTTTTGGATAGTTTTGGCAGTATGCCTACTAATGTTTTTGCTAGCATGGTTTTTCCTGATCCAGGAGGTCCGGACATTAAAATATTATGTCGTCCTGCCGCTGCAATAATCAGTGCACGTTTGGCTTGCTCTTGTCCGTATATTGAATCTAGAGACATGGTGCTTTTTGCTGATTTCAACTTCGTATCAGCTATGGCTTCTGTGTTAATTTTCTGGATGTTTTTAAGGTGTAGAAATAATTCTTTTAAGTTTTTTACGCCTATTATTTCTACTCCATCAACAAGACTAGCTTGACTAATGTTATCTATAGGTACGAATACCGTTTTGACGGAGTTTATTTTAGCACATTCGACTATATTGATGATTCCTTTTACGGGCCTTACGGAGCCGTCTAGAGCTAATTCTCCGGCAAAAAGCTTATCGGATACTTGATGTGGCTTCAACTGTCCGCTACTAGTCAATATAGATAAGGCTATAGGAATATCGTAATGAGTTCCGTCTTTTGGAAGTTCAGCTGGAGCGAGGTTTATTATTATTTTTCTTTTAGGGAATTCTAGCGAGGAATTGTTTATAGCGCTGCGTATTCTTTCGCGCGCTTCGTCTATGGCCTTACTGCCAAGACCTACTATTTGTATGGATGGGAGGCCTTTAGTTGAGTCGCTTTCAACATAAACAAGGCTGCCGTCGGAGCCTATGGGTGCTACTGACAAAATCTTCGCAACGCTCATGGTAATTTAATTTTAGCTTATTTATTGGTTGTTTTCAAATATGGTATAATTTAATTATCGTGGGGCTGATATAGCTTTCGACGAATGGACCTTATAAGATTATTCTGCGGATCGAATTTACACGTTACGTATATTTATAGATGCAAACTTTGTTGCAAAAGCAAAGGCTGGTCTTGCTAACCTAGCAAGCGCATTCCGCGCACCAGCATTTGCGCCAGTTGCTGCCTAATTTTTTAGCAACCATCTTGCTGTTAATTACAGCGTTTAACTGACAGGGTGTTATATATTTAGCTGTGTACTCGATATTTTTGTATAGCAGGGAGGTTTCGAGGAATTTTTACTGCTGTGCTTTTTGATTATTTTTGGGTTGCTTATTAGATCAAAAAGTTTATAAAGAAGTAATCCTATGTCTGTAGACGAATATTTTTATACCATTTGGACCCGGGGGCGGTACCCGGCAGCTCCACCATTTAATGACCATATAGCAAAAACTATGTGGTCATTTTTATTTCATATTTTTCATTAAAATTAAAAACAACCGCCTGCGAGGAACGGTTGTTTAAAAGATGTGTGGAGTTTTTCAGTTTCTGTTTATTTTTGAGCCTTTGTATAATTTATTTATTCAAAAGCTACCCTTATAATAAGCTTTATTTTGGTCTATGTCAACGCTTTTTTGATATTTTATTTAAGTAAAAAATACTACATTTTATAACTCAAAAATGAATAAAATAAATTATCAGTATTGTGAACTGTACTTTAGATGTGTTTAATTTAGAATTTATTATTTAAATTATTTAATTATTTTTTTTGAGGGCAGGATGTTTTCTTGGAATTTTAATTCTCACTCCTTGGGTGTTGTTTTGCTACGGTGGTCTATCTGCACTTTAGGTTCTTAATATTTTAGTTTTTGTAGATAATTAAATTTATTTTTTA
>JBHAEP010000024.1:0-9796 GCA_041855665.1 Nanosynbacteraceae bacterium | reverse complement strand
CCTTAAAATCCATGTCTCCGGCAAAATCTTCCGCGTCAGCAATATCGCTCAAAATATACGGCGTATCGCCATCCATCATTAACCCCATCGCGATTCCAGAAACTGGCCGCTTCAAAGGAACCCCGGCATCCATCAAAGCCATTACACTTGAACAAGTTGCCGCCATAGAAGTTGAACCGTTTTGACTCATAATCTCAGTAACGCTACGAATCGCATACGGGAACTCTTCTTCGGTTGGAAGAACCGGAATAACTGCACGTTCAGCCAAATACCCATGACCGATTTCACGACGACCAGGACTTCCCAATCTGCGAACTTCACCCACTGTGTAACCTGGCGCATTGTAGTGGTGCATATAACGCCGCTCACCTTCTGTAACTTCCATAGTGTCAACAATTTGCGCATAGCTAAGTGGAGCTAGTGTGACAATATTCATACCCTGAGTTACGCCGCGAGTAAACAAACTTGATCCGTGTGTTCGCGGCAAAATTCCAACTTCTGAACTCAATGGGCGAATCTCATCAAGCCTTCGACCATCAGGGCGAACACCTTCTTCAACAATCCCCCTTCGCACATCTTTATGAAGCGCTGAAGTAAACGCTTCATCATACTCATCATATTTTTCAGCATACTCTTCTTCGCCGATCTTATCACGAAATGCTTCATGAAACGCCCAGCGTAGCTCATTTACAACTTCATTGCGCTCTGGATAAGGGCGGCGAATTGCAGCACCCAGTTTATCGCTAATCCATTCATCTACTTCCATTTGAATATCGGGGTTTGGTATAACCAGCTCATATTCTTGAGCTGCTGGCTGAACTCTAGCGGCCAATTCCCTTTGAAGAGCAATAGCTGGCTGATAAGCTTCAAAAGCCCACGCTAAAGCTTCCGCGATAACCTCTTCACTAACTTCATTTGCACCGGCCTCAACCATAGTAATCCCGCGCTCAATTCCAGCAACTACCAAATCAAGATCTGAATTTTCACGTTCCTCTGGATTTAAGAAAGCTTTAAACTGACCATTAACTCGACCTACACGAAGTCCGGAAACTGGGCCATCAAAAGGAGTCCCCGTAAGCATCAACGCTGAGCTTGCGGCAATCATCGCCACTGCATCTGGACGAAAATCAGGATCCATTGAAAGAACGCTTGTAACTACCTGAACTTCCTGGCGATAACCTTTTGGAAATAGCGGACGAATTGGTCGGTCTATTAAACGTCCAATTAAAATCGCCTCATCACTAGGTCGACCTTCACGCTTGATAAATTTTGAGCCAGAAATTTTTCCAGCTGCATAAAACTTTTCTTCGTAGTCGATTGATAGCGGAAAATAATCTAGCTGAATTGGCCGACTGCCTACCTGTGCAGTTCCTAAAACTACAGTATCTCCATATCGAACTAAAACACTAGCTGTTGACCGAAAACCAACTCGATTCACTTCTAGAGTTAACGGACGACCACAAAAATCAGTCGTCACTGAAATAATATCTTTACCATGAGGATTAATTATACTCATCTTTATCCTTTCTTAGCGTCAAGTAACAGGGGTGAAACTTTGGATAAAATCTCATCTCTATCACTTACGCTAGTTTGTTTGTAGTTATTATTATAACATTTTTGGTACGAAAATTAAAAAAGAACAGTTTTTAGACTTGTTCAGGTCTTTTATTGAATTACCTACTCTTTCCACCTCCATTACCCCTATTACCCTTTAGACCGTCGTAATGAGGATTAGTCCCCTTACGCGGGCGCGGCTTGGGTTTAGGTTTACCATTGAGGTGGCCGCGGTTTCCGCCTTTTTTGCCAGTAGAAGAGTAGTTATTGAAAGGAGCCAAGGAAATCACACCTTTGTAGTAGCTGCCATCACAGTATAGTAATGGTATATAGAATTATAGAATTATAGTGTCAATAGATAAGTGTTTAGAAAATAAATTAAAATCATTATCCTGTATTTTATTAAAATCCAAACAAAAACCTCCCTTAGTATCAATAATCATATTTTTATAAAAATCAAAATAATTCACCCTCTTTATAAGTAGGTTTAGATTACTGCTATTCATAAAGCTCAAACTCGCACAAAAAATCTCTTTAATCAGAGATGGCGAAATTTTATTTCCCGAACTCACTAAAATTTCAATTCTATAATTTTTGCTTTTTTCATCAAACTCCGATCGATAAAGGTAGCCGTTACTCAATTTAGAGACCTCTCTGCCTATATTTATAGCTAAAAAATCACCCAAAATATAAGACAAGTTTGAGTCATAACCTCTCGAATGCTTTAAAGATATTATTAATCTACTCTTTTTTATAGACGATTTTTTATCAATTAAATATACTTGGCTATCTTTTTCATAATCATCAACATAAGGTAAATTAATCGCATCGTCCATCCATTGATTTTTATGAATTTCTTCAAGATCTCTTTTTAAGATCCTTAAATCTCCAATATAAAGATCTAAATCTTCTTCTAGTCCAATTATTTCTATATGTTTAAGTAGAGTGTCATATGTAAAACTTAGATTTATGTTGAATAGTAAATCACTAAACTTCTTCTCATCGAAATTATTATTGAATGACGAAAAATAAATTAAAACACTACTATTCTGGTCAAAAGTCATACCGCTAAGTTCATAATCCAAATCTCGGACTAGTCCTAAACAGTCCATATTCTCTTCTAGAGATGAAATTAAGATATGCTCATACAAATGACCTGTCTGAGTTTTTTGATTACAACTTTTAGTGAAAACTATCCTTTTCTTTTCTAGTAACATATCTGGCTAAATTATAGCAAATTAGCCCGACAAATCTAAAAGTGCTATAATAAAATAGTAAAGGAGGAATTTACATGACAGATTTTAAAGATCAAGGACCACATCCTTTTGTAACAAATATTGAAGAAGATACTCTTGCAAATGAATATTACCGCCAAACCCTTTGGACTGGTAAAAATATGCAAATGACCGTGATGTCAATCCAGCCAGGTGATGACATTGGGCTAGAAGTTCATGAAGATCACGACCAATTCCTACGAATCGAAGAAGGTCTTGGGCTAGTTCAGATGGGCGACGCGGAAGATAATCTAGATTTTGAAGAAAATGTTGAAGATGATTTTGTAGTACTAGTTCCAGCTGGAAAATGGCACAATATCACCAACACCGGCGATAAGCCTCTAAAGGTCTACTCAATCTACGCTCCAGCAGAACATCCACACGGAACAGTTCACAAAACCAAAGAAGAAGCTGAAGCCGACGAGCATCATCATTAAAATAAATCCCCTCGAAATGAGGGGATTTATTTCTTTTCGCCAATATTAATAATTTCAGGGGTTAAGTTATTTGAACTAAAAACTACAGTAGTAAGTGAAGCATTTGGAAGATTTGAAATCATTTCAATAGTCTCTTTTTGACTTAAATTTAAAAAATCCGACAAATAGCAACAAATCGCAATACCATAACCATAAACTAAACCCACTTCACCATCCTGCATCTTGCCAACTGTTTCATTAACCCAGTTTTTCATTCTTTTAGCTACATCATTCATAGATTCAGACTTTGGATCATCAAGCCTAAAATCTTTCCACTTCAGTTCAATTTCTTTTTGAACCTCAGGACTATAAACCTCAGTACGCAACTTCCCTTCAAAAGACCCATGAGTCATCTCTTGAATATTATATGACGTCTCAATTTTTTTAATAAGATCAGAATTTACAATATTTAAAGATATTCTTGCCGTCTCCATAGTGCGAATAGCTGGAGATGAAAAGATTCTATCTGGGATAATATTTTTATTCAGTAAAAATAAGCCCAGATCTTTAGCCTGTTCTTCTCCTAAAGTAGATAATGGAGTTTCATTTGATCGTCCCCCGACTATCTTTCTATTAGTATTGGCAACAGATTGAGCGTGTCGAATAAAAATAATTTTTTTCAAAATTAACCACCTCCCTTTTACGTTATTTACAGTTATCAATAATACCAAATAGCTGCACTGGAAATATATCCACAAACCTTAAGTTATCATATGAATAAAAAATAGACTCTAGAGCAGCTACATTGCCCATCTTTTTTTATAATCCTATCTCTGATGCCCTCTGGCATAGATTCAACATAAGACGGCTTTTCCATATTAAAATTAAACCTCTGTTAAAATTTCTCTATTATTAAAGTCTATAATCATTTCAGAGCCATAAATCAACATCATTCTTGGAGTACTATGACCAAAATTCATATTCAAAACAGACGGTAAGTTGTACTTTTTGGAAAATTTAATAATGATGTCTCTATACTGCTCATAGTATGTTTCATCATTAGGTTTACCAAAAACCATTCCTCGAGCCTCAAGAAAAACCCCCTGCTCTTCCAAAGTTTTCATCATTATATTAAACTTGCTAGGAGTCGGACATTCTTCGCTAGTCTCCAAAAAAACTATCTTTCCTGACCATTCATTTCTGGACGGAAAAATTGGATATTTTTCAAAAACATCTTTTTGCTCAAGATATCGACCACCCACCAAAGATTCATATAAACTATCTAGACATCCACCGAGAAGCCTACCCCTTATAACACCTCGTCCATTTATAAATTCAAACCCCTTATCTTCTCGCATTATTTTACGGCTAACCCCTAGCTGATCTACGCCAAAGCTTTCGCGACCTTTATACCATATAGGAGAAGAGTCAACTTTAATCATTTTCGTATCATTAAATAATGTACCCATCCATTCTTTTGTATATGAATGAATCTCTGGACCTAATTCAGCGACATCAGACAGCAGCGCTGGACCATAGTAACTAGCAAGCCCAAATTTGTATAGAAGTAAATGCGTATTTGTAGTGTCGGACATTCCGATGTATATTTTCGGATTATTCCTTACTATTTCCCTAAATTCATCATTCATGAGATAGGGCAAAAGCCTAAAAGAGTCATCGCCGCCTATAACCGTCCATATTACATCAACCTCAGGGTCTTTAAAAGCTTGAATTAAATCTTCCGCTCGAGCCTTGGGATTATTTTTTAGAAAATCTACCCCCTTCAGGGCGTTATTCATATATTTAAACCTTAGACCCAAATCACACTTTAATCGCTCCTCAAGTAACTTTAACGAGTGAGAGGCAAACGATTCGCCTAGAACGCCGTCAGATAAACTAACAATCCCAACGGTATCACCTTTTTTGATTTTATTGGGAAATATCAACATTAAACAATATCCCCTCCATCATTAAATCTTCTAAATATCTGAACATCTCTAATGTCGTCCCTTTTAAAAAACACGCCCCCATCAGGGCGTGAAATTTACTACTTGCGTAGTCCTAGCTTTGAAACAACTTCTTTGTAGCTTTCAAAATCTTTAGCTTCGAGATACTTCAAAAGGCGCTTTCGCTTACCAACCATCTGAATAAGTCCACGACGAGCCATGTGGTCGTGCTTATTAGCTTTTAGGTGCTCTGTCACCTCTTTGATACGAGCCGTCAAGATTGACACCTGAGCCTGAGGGCTTCCAACGTCATTCTTTGAAACCTGAGTCAAAGCAATTGCTTGTGATTTATTCTCTTTAGTAATCATATATTAAATTATACCAAAATATTCCATTTTTTCAACTCTTAAGAATAAATCCCGAAATCTTCTAGTTTTTGAGCATCCCCCACAGAGTAGTCCGCGACCTTCAGCCGCCTCAATTCACTACAATAGGCACCTGTTTCAAGCATATTCCCTATATCTACCGCAAGACTTCTTATATAAGTTCCGCTAGACACGTGCGTACGAATTTTTAAATTTGGATATTCGTATTTCAAAACCTCAAACGAATAGACCTCAACCTCTCGCTCAGGAATCTCCACATCTTTGCCATCGCGCGCCAATTTATATGCTCGCTTTCCATCAATCTTAATGGCACTAAATATCGGCGGACGCTGCATTATTTTTCCGGTATGTTTTTTCACTACCCTCTGAATCTCACTAAGCTCAGGTATCTTTTGTGATTTTTCGGTAATATTACCTTCTGGATCTCCAGTAGAACTCTCTTTTCCTAAAATAAAATTTGCTTCGTAGACTTTATCTAGTTTGGTGTATTTTTGAGCATTTTTACACTCCTTGCCTATTACTAAAATCATCAAGCCCGTCGCAAATGGATCAAGTGTTCCAGTGTGACCAACTTTGACTTTCTTGCCAGCTTGCTGACTTAAAACTCTTCGAATTCTCGCAACAACACCAAAACTAGTCATCTCCGCGGGCTTATCGATACAAATTACACCATCAAATTCTTCATTCATAATCTTCATTATAACAAAAAACACCTCTTGAAATAATGAGGTGTTTTTAAGTATTAGTATTGACCAGGAATTCGATATTGTGATGGATCTTGAGATGGCTGATCAGCTACTGGCTGCTGTGGCATTGAAACTGGAGCCACAAAGCTATTATCTACTGGCGGTAAGCTAGGTTGCATACCGGCATTAAAATCAGGAATGTCAACTGGCGCAAAGCTACTATCGACAGGGGCTTGTGCTGGAGCTTGATTCATGAAATCTGGCTGCTGTGGCATAGTTGGTGGCATTGGCGGAAGATTTGAGAAATCAGGCATAGGTGGCAAAGGTGGAAGCCCAGGAGTTTCTGGAAGCGGCTGAGGCTGGAATTGATTATCCGGTGCATAAGCAGGTTGCTGATTGAAATCTTGACTTGGAGCCTGAGCAAAATTATTATCCACTGGATTCACGAAACTATCCTGCGACTGAGGAACTTGCTGCACCTCTTGCATAGTTGGTTGACTGTTTAGCGGGGTTTCGTCATATGTAAGTCCCGTATCCGCAACAGGATCTTGCTCAAATGCAGCATTAACAGCCGCCATAGCATCTTCATGCATATCATTTGAAGTAGGTTGGATATTTAGATCACTCTTAGATTCATAGCCCTGGTTAGCTGATCCAGCAAAAGGATCTACATTCGGTTCACTATAAGAGTCTTGATCATTGACTGAATTTATTGGCGCGTTAAATGTTGGTGTTTGGTTGCCGATATAACCACCGTGATTTAAGGTGATTTTATTACGATCATCCTGAAGCTGAGCTCGAGAATCCTGTTCAGCTTGACTAGATGTAGCATTTAAGGTTCCGCCAATCAATGGCTTGTTTTCACTAATTTCAGTAATCCCTATACCCTTAGCTGGACCAATTGGTGAAGTATTTTCAGTCGGCTGAATCTGAGGCAAGGTTGGTACAATATTATCATTAAACTGTCCATAATCCGGAGCGACCTGAAGTGATGCATTTTCAAAAGCCTGACCTAAGTTTTGTTGAACTTCTTCATTTACTCCAAAATCTGGAGACTGAACAGTAGGTTGAATTGCACTAGGTTCTGTCGGTAAAAAAACTTCTGGAGATTCCTGATTCGCATCCGCAACTTCTGGAGTAGCTTGAGGTGCAATATTTAGATGAGCTGCAAAAGGATCTACCAATTCCGGCTTCACCTCTTCTTTAATTTCACGCTTTGGTTCAACTCGACGGTTTTCACTAAGTGTAGTGTCGATTGAGTTTTCTACGCCCTTACCCTTAGCTGCCTCTTTCAAAATTTCACTAGCAGCAACAGTTCCGCCAGCTACCGCACCAGCCGCCATTAAGTGCTTAGACAGAGAATCCTCGGCTTTGATAGCAGCCTCGCGACGATTTTTTTCCTCAACCTCTTCACGAACCTCGTCAAGACTAGCCTTTCGAGGATGCTGAATAACTAGAGTGTTGTCATCAGGCTTAGGCTTTGGAGCCTCTTTCACCTCTTCGGTAGGTTTCTTTTCAGATTTTTTAGACTGATTTTTATCATGTTTAATAGAAGCCACGGAATTCTCATTTAGAGTCTTAGGCTTTTCATTTTTATTTCCAGAATTGGATTTTTTATTATCTTTAGACTGATCCTTCTCAGGTTTATTCAAGCTACGAGCAATTAGCTGCTGATTCGCGCCAGCCGCCATTAATTTTGCTGCGATAGTCATCGCCTTTGATGAGGTTTGTTTATTGCTAAACCTATCAGTAGCTGCAACAATACCAGTCAAAAATGCAGTTGAAATTTGAGCATCAAAAATCTTTTTATTATTATCGACGCCCTCCGCCAAACTAACAGCCATTTCACTTAAACTGCTTGCGCGAGGATTATTCCAGTCAATACTTCCAAGAGTGCTGACTTTACCGCCAGCCATCACAGTAACAACTGTTGCATCGTGTAAAATTCTACCATGTGCAGCTAGTGCTGTATCCAGGTGCTCTTCGTCATTTACGCCAATCGCAATCACAAGATCAACATTGTAATCACCCTGACTAAACTCGAAATCCTTTTCATCAATTTTCGTTTTGTAAGGAGTAATGAAAATAGTTACCTTTTTATCGTCAACCAGCTTGTAGCGCAAATGATCAACCTTTTCTTTGTCTAGAGCTACGATAAAATCCCTTAAACTGTCAACTGTCGGTTCGAAGGTCTGGTCTGGTTTTAGGAATTGAATTGCTGGTGGAATCTTTCCACTCACTACAGCTGTAGCGCGTTTTTCGATTTTATCCAAAAACAAAGTCAAACCAAGAGCGGCGGAAAGCTCGTCCACTGATGGACTGGTACTAACTGTGATAAGAATATTCTCTGCTTCTTTTATCTTATCTACAATTTGCTGCCTGGTGCTTTGACCGTCATTCATGACCTTAACTTTTCCTAAATTCCTAAAACTTTTTGTATTTTTATAAACTTTATTCCACTTTATCACAAGCATTTTAAATAAGTCAACACCTAAACTACAATAAAAACCTTTACAAGTTACTGATTTTCCCTTATAATGTGTGATTGAATAAGGTGAATTTTTCATCGAGAAATAATTTCTAATTTAAAGGAGTCACTCCGTGCCAATCATTAAATCAGCTATCAAACGTGCAAAGCAGACAGTAGTTCGTCGCGAACGAAACGTTGCTTTGAAGCGAGATATTAAAACTGCAACTAAAGCTTTTATCGCAGAACCAAGCGCTAAAACTCTATCAGCAGCACAAAGCGAACTAGACAAAGCTGTTAAAAAAGGTCTTTTGAAGAAAAATACCGCAGCACGACGCAAGTCTAATCTAGCAAAAATCGCCAAAGAAGCTGGCGTAAAACTAGCTAAATAGTCAAAATCCCCTAGTAGAAATCTAGGGGATTTTAATTTTATTTTCCGATATTCGATACTTTATATAAAGCCAACTCTATCGCCAACCAAGGATCGCTAGATGATTTTACCGATCCACCTTTTATATCACTACCTGCATCGGCAAAAATCTTAACCATACCCAAGCTCTTTTTGGAGCCTATTTTTTTTGATAATCTACTAGCACTCGACAAAGCATATGGATGAACCCCGAGCTGACTAGCATAGTCACTAATATTCTCACCCTCAGGAATAGATTCGGCAAATGCCAGCATCAGCGCCTGCGAAGATAAAAGCCCCATAAAATAATATGGTTCTTCCTTCGCTTTCAAATTCTGAATATCCTGCGTGAAATCACCGCCAGTAGCTGCCTTTTCTAGTATTTCAAAAGAATTAACTTCTAGTTTTTTAGGCAAATGAACTTCTATGTCATCTTCAGAGATTGGTTGATTTAAAAAACTAAATCTCTCTAAGGCGCGCCAAATCTGACCTTTATTAAAGTCAAGCCTTATTATCAAATTCGTCATTAAAGTTGAGTTTATTTTTACGCTAAATTTCTCAGCCTCGGCACTCGCCCAGCTTATCATATCTTTAGTCACTCGATTACTTTTGGTATTCCAAGGTTCAAAAATACTCTCTTTAGCGACTTTTTTAATAT
>JBHAEP010000023.1:0-4015 GCA_041855665.1 Nanosynbacteraceae bacterium | reverse complement strand
GTTAAATTCTTGGTTAATGAAGATCGCAATATTTGTGTTGTTGGCGATGACTGGCAGTCGATTTATTCGTGGCGAGGGGCGGATTTTACTAATATTTTGAACTTCGAGAAGGATTTTCCGGGTGCAAAAGTTGTAAAATTGGAGCAAAATTATCGCAGCACTGGATCGATACTAGATGCTGCTAATGTTGTGATAGAGAAAAATAAGCAACGAACAGATAAAAGGCTTTGGACGGCAGAGGGCGAAGGAAAGCCGATTGAAATATCTGGAAATTATGATGATATCGAAGAGGCGGCTGGCGTAGCAGATAAAATATCACGTTCATTGATGAATGGCAGGAATGAGAATGATTTTGCAGTGCTCTATCGAACTAATGCTCAGAGTATGTCGATTGAGCGAGCTCTCCGTCAACGACATATTCCCTATACTATTGTTGGCGGGATGAGGTTTTTTGATCGAGCCGTAGTGAAGGATATAATTGCCTATCTGAGGTTAATTTATCAGCCGAATGATAGAATGAGTTTTGTGAGAATAGTAAATACTCCAGCGAGAGGAATCGGAGCAGCTAGCTTGGAAAAATTTTTGAGTTGGCAGGAGACGAACGGGCTTGATATTATCGCCTCGATGCTAAATGCCGACCAAGCTACAACCATCACTAAGCGAGCTAGGAATGCTTTGGTTGAGCTTGGTGAGATTTTACGACTGGTTCAAGTTAAGGCTTTTGAAGCTCCGCCGTCAGAAACAATTGAATTCCTAGTTAAAAAAATAGGCTACAGAGATTATATTAATGATGATACGCCACAAGCCGAAGACAGACTGGAAAACCTAGGTGCTTTAATAAGCGAAGCGGCTACTTTTGCTGATATTGATAGCTTTTTAGAAGAAGTAGCTTTGGTTAGCAGTAGTGATTCTAGCTCATCTGATAAAACTGTAACTTTGATGACTATTCATGCGGCAAAAGGGTTGGAATTTCCGGTTGTTTTCATGGTTGGACTTGAGGAGGGTATTTTTCCGCATTCTCGAGTATTCGACAGTTCGAGCGATGACATAGAAGAGGAGCGTAGGCTTTGTTATGTGGGGATGACGAGGGCGCGCGAAGAGCTTCATATTAGCTATGCTAGCTCTCGTTTACAGTTTGGTCAAAAGAGTTATAATATGCCGTCGAGGTTTTTGGCTGATATGGGCTATAGTCATTCGGACCTAGAGGATAAACCTGCTAGTGCTGCAGATTATTATTCTGATGAGTTTTATAGTGATGAGATTGGTCTTGAGGTTGGAGATATGGTTCGCAGTCAGCTATTTGGCGATGGTGAAGTGGTAGAGGTTGACGGAATGGCTGTATCTGTTGCGTTTGCGTCTGGAACTAAAAAACTAAATGTTGAATATGCTAGGCTCGAAAAAATATCATAGATGTGATATACTGATATTTAATAGTTCAATGATTTAATTGAAGTCATTAGGAGTTATTAAATTATTTTTTATGAAAATTCAATCTAAGATTTTTGATTTAAGAAAAGTTTCTATTTTAGTATTTAGCGCAATTGTCGGTGTTGTAGCTGTTTCAGTTGCCGACAAAATGGTTTTTGCTGAATCTCAAAACTCAAATGTTGAAGTGGCGGCTTCAGCTGAAAACGGTCGAATGATAACTGTCTACGATCAAGATACACGAACAGAAGTTTCTTTGGTTACTAAAGCTAAAACTGTTGAAGATGCCTTAAAATCTGCCAAGATTGAGGTCAATTCTGGTGATGTAGTCGAGCCTTCTTTGAGTACGGAGTTGGTTGCGGCTAGCTATTCCGTGAATATTTATCGAGCTCGACCAGTGGTGGTGGAAGATGGTGTAACTAGAAATGTTATCACTACAGCACATCAGACTCCAGCGCAAATCGCCAAGGCTGCTGGTGTCGAAATTCATCCTGAAGATAAGGCTGAAATCAATAGGAGTAGTGATATTTTGAATGACGGTGTTGGTTTGGTTATGTCTATTCAGCGTGCAACAGAATTTACTTTCGTTCTTTATGGGAAAGAGGAAGTAGTTCGTACAAATACTCAGACCGTTGGCGAATTTATTCGAGAAAAGGGTATTGAGCTAGGTGATAATGATCAGCTTTCTGTTAGTGAAGATACTAATATTTCAGCTGGTATGAAGCTGGAGTTGTGGCGTAATGGCAAACAAACTATCACTGAAGAGCAGGAAGTTACTCCGCCTGTTGAGCAGATTCGAGATGCCGATCGTGAAGTTGGATTTGAAGAGGTGCGAGAAGCTGGAGAGTCTGGAAAGAAAACCGTTACCTACGAGGTTGATATGCAAAACGGTAAAGAGGTTAGTCGTAAAGAGATTAATAGTGTCGTAACAAAAGAACCTAAGAAACGTGTTGTTGTTGTTGGAACTAAAGCTAAGGCTGTTGGATATACTGGGGGTGGAAATAAGGACACCTGGTTAGCTGCTTCTGGTATCCCACAGGAATATTGGGGTTATGTTGATAGCATAGTCACTAAAGAATCTGGTTGGAATCCAAACGCTACGAACCCATCGAGCGGCGCGTGTGGCTTGGCTCAAGCCCTTCCATGTAGCAAGGTTGGTGGCGCTGGAGGCTACGACCCAGTCTCATCTCTACAGTGGATGAACTCTTATGTAAATGGTCGTTATGGTGGATGGGCTGGCGCTTATAATTTCTGGCAAGCTAACCGTTGGTATTAGTTTATGGCTCTGAAAAATAAAACTTATCTTGGTCAGCACTGGCTAAAGGATAGAGATGTTTTAGATTCTATTGCGGCTGCTGCGGAGCTAGATCGGGGCGAGACTGTTTTAGAGATTGGTCCAGGGTTGGGAACTTTAACAAGTTCGCTGCTAAAAACTGGAGCGAGCGTCGTATCTGTCGAGTTTGATAAGGACTTGGCTAGTAAACTACCGGGGCAATTTCCGGGAAAAGATTTAAAGGTTATCAATCAAGATATATTACAATTTGATTTAAATCAGCTTCCTAGTGGTTATAAAGTTGTGGCAAATGTTCCATATTACATCACTAGCAAGATTGTTAATATGTTGATGACCGCTAAAAACCGGCCTAGTATAACTGTTCTTTTGGTTCAAAAAGAAGTAGCAGAAAGGATTGCTGCAGAACCTGGAGATATGAGCCTTTTGGCTCTTGGGTCGCAAATTTATGCCGAAGCGGAATTGGCTGATTTTGTCCCCAGGGAATTATTTACGCCGCCGCCAAAAGTTGACTCTCAGGTAGTGATTCTGTATGCTCGTCCTGAGCCGCTCATTGAAGAAAAAGATGAAAAAGATCTCTTTAGGATAGCTCGAGCTGGATTTAGTGCCAAGAGGAAAAAACTTCGATCATCTTTGGCTGGCGGATTACAGCTTGATAAAAAGCAAGTTGAAGATATTTTAGAAAAATCAAACATTAGCCTCGATGCCAGGGCTGAAGACTTATCTATTGAAGACTGGAAGAGAATCCTAGATATTTATCGCGACCTCTAAAGTGGAGGTCGTTTTTAAAAAGTGATATAATTATTAGTAATGGGAAAGAAATTATATATCACAACAGCAATTCCGTACGTAAACGGAACTCCACATATTGGCAACGCCTTAGACTATTTGTATGCCGATATTTGGAAAAGATATCAGGAGCAGAACGGTCACGAGGTTCGCTTTCAAGTGGGAACAGATGAGCACGGCAATAAAATTGCGATGAAAGCTGCTGAGCTTGGAATCGACCCAAAAACTTACACTGATCAAAATTATGGTGCTTTTGAAAAGTTGATGCAAAAAGTTAATGCCAGCTATACAGACTTCGTTCGAACAACTGACGTTCACCATATGGCGGCGGTGCAGTATATCTGGAACAAGCTACAGCCTTATATTTATAAAGGTAGCTATGAAGGCTGGTATTGTACTGGATGTGAGCAATTTTATACAGACAAAGAAGCTGGTGAAAATAACGGCGTTTGTCCAAATCATAATCTAGAATATCAGAGGCTCTCGGAGGAAAATTACTACTTAAAGACT
>JBHAEP010000022.1:0-14670 GCA_041855665.1 Nanosynbacteraceae bacterium | reverse complement strand
GCTGGGTTCAGAACGTCGTGAGACAGTTCGGTTTATATCCGGTATGGACGATAGGAAACTTGAGAAGATCTACCCCTAGTACGAGAGGACCGGGGCGGACGAACCTCTGGTGTATCGATTGTGGCCACCTGCTGCATTGTCGAGTAGCTATGTTCGGAATAGATAAGCGCTGAAAGCATATTAAGCGCGAAACTAACTTCAAGATAAGATTTCCCTATGAGGACACAGAAAGATCATCTGTTTGATAGGCGCAAGGTGGAAGTACAGTAATGTATGGAGCTGAAGCGTACTAATAGTCCCATCGCCTTTTTATGTCCTTGTCACTGCTGCTAAGGCTTGACCTAGCGCTGGTGATAAGGTAGACTTAACTAGTAATTAGTGGATATTAATCCGCTAAGTCAATCTTTGACAATTTATTGCAACGTGTCCAGTATGGACATCGAAGCAAGGCTTTTACGATACCCACCAATGACTGATATTGGAACAAAGAGTATTCAGACAAGCCTTACTTCGGTGCCCATGGCGACGAGGAAATACCTGTTCCCATTCCGAACACAGAAGTCAAGCTCGTCAGCGGCGATTATACTGCCACAAGTGGGAAACTAGCACGGTGCCGAATTATAAAAGAGATCTCCGAACAGGAGGTCTTTTTTCTTTTTGAGAAAATCTATGGGCTGTTTTTTAAGTTGCAGCTGTCAGTTTTTTGAATATGATATATTTTCGAGCTATATTTGTGGTAATTAGTTAAATTTAAAAAGGTATTTTTATACAATAGCAATCAGATGAAGAAAATTCAAGATTATAATAAAATATATGAAAATCAAATAGCTGAAAGTCTAGGTATTTATGGATAGGTAATACCTAAATAGGGATGTGGAGTTGATTTTCCGAGTAATGAGAATTTTACACATATAAGTAGATCTATATAAGCTTCACTTGAATCAGTAAAGAGTTGTGGAGGTGTTTATGAAAAAGTATAGTGAAAAAGAGGGTATATTGGTTAAATCTGTTATTCTATGCACCTCTACTGATTTATATCTTAATTTTAGCTTAAATGACGGCGTTTGATTTAGTATTGGGTGTCGTTACCATACTTATATATACCCGGTATCCTAATTTTTAGCACTTAGAATAAATAGTTGATTTATTGTGTTTATAAAAAATAACCCCTCTCGCAGTTGGGGTTATTTTAGTGTGTTTGAATTATAATTTCGAATTCAAACAGATGCCTTTTTGTCTATGTCTTATAGACTATCTTTATAATATCGCATCACGTGAATAAATGCAACACTTTTTAAATAATAAAAAAGCTTATTGTAAATATTGACAAAAAGCACAAGCTGTGTTATATTATAAACATACACATAGCAAGTGTGATATAAAAATAATTGCACCTCTGGTGCAGTTTTATGAGAGGAATTATTATATGGCAGGAACAAAAGCGGGCGGCTTGAAAGCTGCAGCAAAAAATAAAGCAAAAGATCCTAATTTTTACGCTAAAATAGGCGCAAAAGGCGGACGAAATGGGCGCACTGGCGGATTTGCAGCCAACCCAGAACTAGCAAGGATAGCAGGTGCAAAAGGCGGACGTATTAGCCGTAGGCGAAAAGTAGAAGACTCAGCTTCTTCAGAATAATAAAAATAACCCCGATATATATCGGGGTTATTTAATTACTGTGCGTCGTAGCTGGCAGAGTTTAGCCTCATTCACTTGCCATTTTGTGTCACATACTGGGCAGGTGTAGCATCCTTTTTTATGCTCAAAGCCGTTTGACTTGCATTCTGGACATAAACTCCTAGCATGAATCCAGTTTCTATATGAATCCATATGATCTTCTATAAGATTTTGATCTATAACTAGATGCATCTTATTGGCTATTTTTTTAGCTTCAGTCCAGGCTTCTCGTTCCATTTCTACTAATTGAATGTCGCGCAAGTAGCTTGAGTGGTTTAATTTTGCGTGACCAATTTCATGAAATAGCAATTCTAGGCCATTTTCATCATCGGAGTTATAGGTTATGGTTTTGTTTTTGTGATTCCAAAAAAAATCATCACCAGATATGAAATTAAAGTTAAAATCTTTTTCAATATTACTAAGAATAGATTTGGTCAACAGCATAATAGTAACAACCGTTAATTACCGCTTGTTCGGCCTCTTTTGGAGTTATAAATATTGGGCAGGGTATATGCTCTGGTAGCTTTATGGATAGTAAGTGTTCTAGGTGTTGTTCATATTTATGGAAGTGGGTTCCTATACTTCCGCCGATAACGATTAGATCTGGTTGAATTAAAGGTATGATTGCTAAAAATCCGCGACTAATTCTATCGGCAATAATCTCCCAGTCTTCTGGCGAATCAATATCTGCAGCGTATTTACCAAAATCTCTAAAAATTGCACTTCCTGCAGCAAATTGCTCCCATTCTAGGAGTTGTCCATTATACTCTATCGGCATGCGACCGCCTTCGCTGCGAGACAGGCCTTCATCGATATGACCATTAACTATTATTCCAGTGCCAATTCCAGTGCTTATCGTGACGTAAAGTCCAGTTTTTGGTATTTTTTCCAGCTTACGTATTTCTCCTAGGCCGCCAAGATTGGCGTCGTTTTCTACCAATACTGGTATATCTTCGAAGTATTCTTCTAGGCGAGATTTTATATCAAAGTTTTTCCATCCGAGATGGTTGCACCATAAAGCTACTCCGTCATTAACTATTCCCGGGATAGCGACTACAACCCCGTCAATCACCTCATCTTTTTCGGTAATCGAGTCGATTGTTCTTAGGAGTCGTTTGATGTATTCTTCTTGGTTTTTAGGAGTAGGGAAGCGAATTGGCTCGGTTTTTTCGCCTTGCTTTGTAAATTTAGCTACAAAAGTTTTTGTCCCACCCGTATCTACTGCAATTATCATAATAAAACTATATCACACCTTCGCATGAATCGATAAATATGGTATAATACATATAATCATTAAAAAGATTTGTGGAGAAATATGAGTAAAAATAATTTTAAAAACCAGGGCGGTTCAGTTCTTCAGTTTGCAATAATTGGAGTTGCGCTTTTTGCGTTGGTTGGTTTGGCTATTTTCTGGGCTAATCATCGTATGAAATTAGCAAATACCGTCCCGCCAATGACTACTAGTTCTAATTCTTCTGAGAACAAGGATGCCGCTCAAAGTGCAAAAAACGACTTTAGTGAATCTAAGAATAGTGAGAATAAAAATACTGAATCTAGTAGCCAATCACAGCAATCTACTGCTTCTGGCTCAGAATCTACGTCAACATCAAAGGAGTCTAATCAGTCAGCTACGAGTCAAAGCGAATCTGGCTCTAGTTCATCTACGGCATCAACAAGTATTTCATCGAATTCATCCGCAAGTGCCGTTGCATCCAGTTCTAGTGAATTACCAAAAACTGGAAATGCTGCAAATTTGATTACGATCTTAACTTTTGGACTGTTTTCTTATTTTGCTTATTACGGATTGATTCGTTTTCGTGAATCCCGTTAAATTGCTTATTTTGGATAGATGTGATACAATTAAATTAATCTAGGTGTGTTTTTGCTGTTTTTGCAAAATTGCAAGTAGAAAATATTAACTATAAGGAAGGAGTCTGAAAAGACTTATGGCGAATGCCAAATTAACAATGGATGATCTGCTGGCTCAAGCAGATGAAAATGTAAAACAAATTACCGCTGGAGAAGTTATTTCTGGTAAGGTTCTAACTCTAAAAAAGCACGAAGTTCTAATTGACCTAGGTGCTCAAGGTGTAGGTTTCGTACCTCGCCGTGAAGTAGGATTTTCACGAAATCTAGCAGTTGGAGACGAAGTTACAGCTAGTGTGGTTGATACTGAGCTAGATAACGGGTATAGTCTTCTTAGCTTGCGAAAAGCAGCTAAGGATCGTGGATGGGATGAGGTTACAGCTAAGCAGGAAGCTTCAGAAGTTATCACTATTACTCCATATGACGCAAACCGCGGTGGATTATTGGTTGAATACGAAGGTATCCGAGGTTTTCTTCCTGTTTCTCAGCTTTCAGCAGAACACTACCCACGAGTTGGTAGTAGCGACAAAGATGAAATCTTGCAGCGCCTAAATGCACTTGTAAACAAAGAATTAAAGGTTCGCATTCTTGATGCAGATCGTAAAGCAAATAAGCTAATTTTCTCTGAAAAGGAAGCAATTAAAGATGGTCTAGCTGAACGATTTGAGAGTCTAAAGATTGGCGATTCTGTATCTGGAGTTGTAACTGGTGTTGTAGATTTCGGAGTTTTCGTAAATGTTGACGGAATCGAAGGACTTGTTCATATCTCAGAAATTTCTTGGGAGCGTGTAAATAATCCAAATGACTATGTAAAGACTGGTCAAAATATTGAAGCTAAGATTATTGCTATTGATAAAGACCGCCTAAGTCTAAGTATCAAGCAGCTTACAGAAGATCCATGGCTAGATGAGGTTAAACAGTTCAAGGCTGGTTCTGAAGTAGAGGGAACTGTTACCCGAATTACTCCATTTGGTGCTTTTGTACAAATCAGTCCAGCTGTTGAGGCGTTGGTTCATGTTTCAGAGCTAGGTGATGACGATACTGATCCAGAAAAAGTATTTACTTTAAATGAACAAAAGACCTTCAAGGTTTTGGATATCGACAAAGAAAATCGTAAAATTTCTTTAACTTTAGTAAAATAATTTATTAAAAAGTGAGTCGCTTCTAGTTTTTGCTAGTTGCGGCTCGCTTATATCAGACAGAAAGGGGTGCTGATGAGCCAGAAAAAAGTACTTGTAATCACCGATTCTATTACCGTAGGTGAGTTAGCGGAAAAATTAAACCTTTCTGTAACTTCTTTGGTTGGAGAGCTATTTAAGAATGGAATAATGGCAACTATTAATCAAAGGCTTGATTTTGAGACTGCGATGATTATCGTAGAGGAGCTTGGGTTGGATGTAGAGCTTCAGAAGAAAGATTCAGATAGTACCAGTGAACCAAAAGTTGTTCGGGAGCTTTCTGATAAAGCTGTGCCTCGCCCTCCGATTGTTGCGGTGATGGGTCACGTCGATCACGGTAAAACGAGTCTTTTAGATGCTATTCTAGATAATAAAACAGCAGCCGGGGAAGCAGGTGGAATTACTCAGCACATTAGCGCTTATCAGGCAGAGCGCGATGGTCGAATGATTACTCTTCTAGATACACCTGGCCACGAAGCATTTGCGGCTCTTCGTCAACACGGGGCTACTTTGACGGATGTGGTTATTATTGTGGTGGCTGCTGATGACGGTGTTAAGCCGCAGACTATCGAAGCTATTAAGTTTGCCCAGAATGCCAATGCAAAGATTGTGGTGGCTATCAACAAGATGGATAAAGAGGCGGCTAATCCAGAAATGGTTAAAGCTCAACTTGCCAGTGAACATGGTTTAAACCCTGAAGAATGGGGCGGAGATGTAATAATGGTTCCAGTGAGCGCTAAAACCAAGGACGGTCTCGATAAGCTTCTAGATAGTGTTCTTTTGGTCGCCGATATGGAGGAGTTGAGGGCCGAAGAGGAGATTCCTGCAGAAGGTTTAGTAATCGAATCTCATATGGAGACTGGCCGTGGGTCTGTGGTTAGTTTGTTGGTTGAGCATGGCAAGCTTAAGCCGGGTAGCTTTATTGTGGCTGGGACTTCACATGGAAAAGTTCGCACTATGGCGAATTTTGCTGGTAAAACTATAAAAGAAGCTGGTCCGTCTACTCCAGTGACTATAACAGGCTTTAAAGAACTTCCTCAATTTGGCGATAGATTTGAAATCGTAAAGAGCGAAAAGATCGCTCGAGCTGCTGTTGCTGAACGTAAACTAGAGCAAGAACGTAATGCTGCGACTACGAACGTAACTGGTGCTGATCTTTTGAAGTTGATGAATCAAAAGCATGATGCTCAAGATTTCAATGTTATCGTGAAAGCTGACGTTCAAGGATCTTTGACATCTGTAGTAGACAGTTTGCGACTAGTTGAAACAGGTGATGAGATTGCACTACATGTTATAGGTAGTGGTGTTGGTAGTATTTCAGAAAATGATATTCGTTTGGCTGCTGGTGAAAATACAGTAATTTACGGATTTAATGTTGAATTGCCGCCGGCTGTTAAGCGTTTAGCTGCTCGCGAGAAGGTTGAAGTTCGCATTTACAAGGTAATCTATGAACTTCTTGATGACGCTAAAAATTCTATGGAAAAAATGCTTGCACCTGAAGTTGTAGAGAGTGAAATTGGAAAACTAACCATCAAAGGTGTATTCCGCACCTTGAAAGAAGAGGTTATTGCCGGCGGAGAGGTTACCGAAGGTAAAGTTACTGCAGGGCTTTTGGCTAGAATTATTCGCGGCAAAGATCAGATCGGTGAGGCGGAAGTGTCCAAGGTTCAGCGCCAACAGCAAGAGGCTAAAGAGGTGTTTGAGGGTGAAATGTGCGGACTTAGCCTGAAAACTACCAAAAAGATCCTCCTAGAAGAAGGTGATAAACTAGAATTCTTTACGAGAGAATTGGTTGAGAGAAAATTAGGATAGACTGAAACTACACTCCTTTAACGGGGTGTAGTTTTTGGTTTAGATTGGGAGCTACGTAACAGTATTGACAAAAATTAAAAAGTTTGCTATAATATAAACATAATTAAGATAACTAGGAACTAAAGATAGAAGTTTAACGTTATGGTAAAAAATAAAAACGCAGCCCCGTCGGCAAATTTAAATCAAGACGCGGAAGAAAAAAATAAAACAAGATATGTTGAAGTAGCCAATAAAGATGAATTCACTGAAAGTGATATTGCTAATTTAGAACGTATTCGTAGTCAGATTGAAGATGGCTACACTTTGAATTCGAGTGAATCTTTTACAGTAGATCCATCCAGTACTGAGGTGATGGGTTCATTATTTATAGATACGCGAGCAGAAGATGTCGATAAAGGCAAAGAAAAGATTTCTGGGCCAATATTTGATGAGCGTATACTAATAAAAACCGCTGAAGATTGGAAAAAGAATGATGATTTCTTGAGGGATATCTCTGAAACTGAATCATTTAACAGATATGCGCCTGTTGTGTATGGATTTTTAAATAATTTACCTAAGCAGAGTTTTGAATTCGTTAAAGATAAGGATAGCGGAGAAGTTCAGCTAGTTAGGCGCACTCTTGATAAAAAAGGTGAGTTGATTGAGGATCGTTTCTCTGGATCTGAAGCTCGCAATCAGATAGCTTCTGAACGTAAAATAGAGAACTTTCATAAAGTCCTTGATATCTATAAAGAAAATATACAAGATGGTAAGTTGACTAAAATTGATGAGATTTTGTCAAACAAAGAACATCCATTGTATTATTCTGTTAAAAATATGAATGATGCATTTCAGAGCCAAGATTTAAGTAGGGGTGCAGAAAAGATATTTAATGACTTGGCTGATATGGCTGGGTTTGAAGAATCTAGTGATAGTACTCCTGAAGTTGCGGGCGAAGGTAAAGTTGAGTCTTTGGAGAAAAAAGACAATACCGAGACACCTGAAATATCACGCGAATCAAATAATATCTCTAACGAGGAAACTTTTGAAGACCCTATAAAAGAACATTTTGGCGATGACGCTGAAATTATAGCAAATGACAATGGCGAAAAGGAAGTTGCATTCAAGAGCAGGGAAGCAGAACTGGATACTAGTGATGAATTTGATGTTGAAGCGTCTGAAGCTACTGAAAAATCTGGAATCATCGATAGAGTAAAAGATAAATACAATCAACTATCTCCAAGGCGTAAAAAAATCGCTGCGGCTCTTGGTGTTTCAGCATTGGCTGGTGTAATCGGTTTGAAGAAAACTGGAAAAGAAGGTTTTGTGATCGCAGGATCCGTAGCGGCTGGAGTAGTAACTGGATTTGCTGCGGCAAAGGGCGCTAAATACATTAAAACTAAGCTTGATAAGCGAAAAGAATCCCTAAATGATGATCAAGAATCTAATGAATTAGATGAAGAAGTAGAACACTATACACCTGTTCTTATGGGCAATACAGTAAAAGATCATGCAGAAAGGCCAGGCGGCTATGTAATAGAAGGATCAGTTGCAGAAGATTCAGAAAGTTCACAAGAGCCTGAATCCGCAGATACTGAAAAGACTGATGAAACAGAGAACCCTTTTGTACTAGATAGTTCAAAGTTCAAGTCATTTAATTCAATTAAAAAAGATATTGAAGACATGGAAGATACGAGGGCTCAAGGTGTTCAGGCGCTAGCGGATCGACGAAAAGGTCGTGCACTAAAGGGTCGCGTAGGCTTAAGTAAAGATAAAGCTCGGCTTCAGGATGCGAAAATTAAAGGATGGAAAGATCAAGAAGAATATTTACTAGAGTGGCGTAACCAATTAATTGAAAATAGCCATAATCAGTTCGAGCAAGATAAGATTAATGATCCTGACCTTGCTTCAGTAGACTTCTTTGCGCAAAATGATAAAGACTTACGTGCACTTAAACTTAGATTAAATAGAGAGCGTAACAAGCAAAACGATGAACTACTAGAAGAATCGATGAATTCTAGTAAGTGGGGCAAATTGCTCGATGAATACAATAAGCTTTCCCCTAAGGCTAAAATCACTATTAGTGCACTTGGTGGAGTTGCGGTTGTTGGTACTGCTGGATTCTTCGGAGGCCTAACTGGCGCTACGGCCGGTGCGGTAGCTGGATATAAGGTTGCAAAAACCTACTTTACGAATCGTGCAAAAAATCGTGAAAAACTCTACAGTGCAGACCTTAGGGACGAAGTTCTTGAGGCGAACAACAAGCTAGCCGATGCAAATAAGCGAAAATCTCTCGGATGGGCAGCCCTAACTGCAGTTGGCGGTGGCGCTATTGGCAAGATGGCTATTGCTGGAGAATGGGTTCGCGGCGACTGGATTGCAGATAAAACACAGTCTGCTATAGAAAATACAAGACCGTATCTTGAGAACTTCCAGGAAAAGAGCGAGTCTCTACTTGGTCGACTAGGTGATCCTACGGAATATCGAGGAGGTGACTACCTAGATCCAGCTAATCCTATAAGTAATGAATCTGGATTATTTGAAAGTATGGAGTTTTCTCCGTCCGCTTACAACATTGACATTCATGAAGGTTGGTATCAGACCTTCCAGGAAATGGGATTCACTCAAGCTCAGGGTGAGGAACTTCTGAAAGACCATGATTTAATGCAGCAGCTTGTTGACAGAGGTCTAGCGTATGAAGCTCCGGAACTTGGAGGCTACGGTATCGAAATGACAGCTGATGGCAAGATACCTCAGGAAGCGCTTGAACTGATAGCTAAACGAGCTCAAGAGTATCACAATTTTTAATATTAACTGCTTTAGGTTATAATGATATCAATCAAGGAGGGAAGTTGGATGATTCAATTAGATAATAATTTTTTAGAAAAAGTTGGGCTTGGTTCAATGCCAGAAGAGCAGAAGGTGGAGTTTTTGCAACACCTTCATGAACAACTACAGACTCGAGTTGGCATTCAGCTGGCTGATGGACTTAGCAATGAACAGCTTGATGAATTTGAGAAAATCATCGACGGAGACAGAGATGAGATTCGTCATTGGGTAACTGTAAATGAGCCAAACTATTTGCAGGATCCGCTATTCCAGAGAATGCATAAAGAGTCTGGCATTGCAGCGAATGACCCTAGACTAGTTGCTGAATACACCGCTACTAAATGGCTTGAGAAAAATCGACCAAATTACAAACAAGTAGTTGAAAGTATCGTTAAGGAATTAGAGCAGGAGATAAGCGATAATAGAGAAGCTTTTCTAAGTTAATAAAATAACCCCTTATGAGGGGTTATTTTATTGTTTTGAGTCCGTTTTTAAAGGATTGACCTGACATATTCTTTCCGCTAGGGGCTGTAAGTTCTAATATTTCTATAAAAGTATTATTTTTACATTCCAATACTAGATTTTTATCCGATATTTCGCTAGGTGATATAAGTTTAGTTTTTTGAATGATTATTTTTTGGTTATTTTCTGGCAATATGTAGCTAGTTTTTGGAAATCCTAGATGTGCTCGAACCTGTCTTTCTATTTCTACGGCAGTTTGAGACTCTGGGTTTATATAGCTATTTTCTTTTGTTAAGACGGAGCAATAGGTTGCTAGGTCTTCTTCTTGCTCTAGTGGCCTTAGATTGTTGTTTATGATTTCCGGCAAGATTGCAATCAGCGCCTCGGAGCCGATTTCTCCTAAAATCTTATACAACTGAGGTTTAGTTTCAGTGCCGGTTAGCTCTAGCGGGGTAGTGGCATAAATTGGGCCAGCATCCATTTGACTTGAGAGTTGCATTATTGTGGCGCCGGTTTCTTGATCGCCGTTGATAATTGCAGCTTCGATTGGCGATGGGCCACGATATTTTGGTAGCATCGATGGGTGTAGATTTATGATTCCAGGGTTAAATAAATCTAATGTTGACTGTGGCAATATTCGCCCGAAACTGACTAAAACTCCAAAAAAATCTTGATCAGCGTCAATAATTTTTTGATTTAGCTCATTGATGGATTCTGGTTGCCATACAGGTATATTATTTTCTACTGCAAACTTTTTAACTTCCGGTGGGGTAATTTTCATACCTCTACCTTTGGCTGTGTCTGGTTTTGTTACGACGCTAAAAGGTTTGAATCCAGATTGAACCAACTTCTGTAGTGCAATTAAGCTAAAATCTTCAGTTCCAAAAAATATGAATGGTTTATTCAGACCAGAGTTCTGCATTATTTTCTATATCTTTCTCATAGCTTAATGGTTGAAGTTCGCCATCGTTATCAAGTGTATAGAACGCGTCTTTTTGATCACGAATGTGATCGATAAAAACAATTCCGTTAGTATGATCGATTTCATGTTGAATTACCCGCGCTAGAAATCCTTCAGCTTTAAGGCGTATTTCGTTGCCCTCTAGGTCGTATGCTTTGAGACGAATTTTGCTTGCCCTAGGTACTTTTCCGTAAACACCAGATACGCTTAAGCACCCTTCGAAATCTTCTACTGTAGTTCCTTCATATTTTACAATTTCTGGATTAATTAGGGGCGTGAATTTTTGGTTGCCCTTATCATCAAAATCGCTACGAACGATAACAACTCTTTCAAGCACATCCACTTGAACGGCGGCAAGTGCGGCGCTAATCTCATGAGGGCGTGATTTCTCCCAGTCTATAGCCGCGCTAGTCATGTCTTCAACTAACTTCTTAACAGATTCGTCTGTAGGGAAGACTTTTTTAGATTTTTCTCGCAAATGAGGGTTTGGTAGTGTTATGATTGATTCTTTTTTCATTAGTAAATATTATATCAAAAATTACAGTGGTGGACTAGAGTAGGTTCACGGGGTCGATATTAAATTGCCAGTGGTTGTTTTTTGGTAATAATTGAATGGCGTCTATTAAGTCTTGTCTTTTGGGTGATTTTAATATTATTTGCCACCTATAGCCAGAATTTGTTCTTTCGTAAAAAGCTGGCGTTGGACCTTGAACCGTTGCTTGAGTGTTTTGAAGTTCTCTTCTTAAATGTTTAGCGGTAATCTTGGCATTTTTTATAGCCAAAGCTTCTGTTTTGTATGTGCAAGTCAGTTGCAGTAGATAGCTAAAAGGAGGGAAATTTGAGCGACTTCGTTCTTTTATTGCGTAGTCATAAAAATCTTGGTAATTTTGTGCTACGCCGTATACTATGGCAGGGTGGTCTGGTTGATAAGTTTGAATGACGGCATTGGTTGTTGCCGACCCTCGACCGACACGTCCAACTACTTGATATAGTAATTGAAATGTACGCTCGCTAGCGCTAAAGTCTGGTAGCATTAAACCAGTGTCAGCCTGAATTACACCTACCGTTGATAACTTCGGAAGATCTAAGCCTTTAGCTAAGACTTGAGTTCCTATGATAATGTCAACATCGCCTCTATAGATTTTTTCGTACTGCTTTTCTAGAGTTTCACCGTTTTCAGTATCGGCATCAAAACGCATAATGCTTGCTTTTGGGAATAAATTTCTCAACTCCGATTCAATTAATTTTGTACCTATGCCTTTATGGACTATTTCTGGGCTTTTACATAAAGGGCAGAAGGTTGGTATTGGCCAGCTTTTTCCGGTGATATGGCTGATCATTTTGTGTTGATCGATATGCAGGGTTAGAGGTATGAAGCTTTCGGGGCAAAGTGCAATCCAGCCACATTTTTTACAGAGTGTGGTCGGTGTACTTCCTCGACGATTATGAAAGATTAAAGTCTGGGTTTTATTTTCGAGATTAGACCTAATAGAATTTAATAGCATATTTGATATAAATCTATGCTCCGTAAAATGATCTCTGTTGGACATTTTTACTATTTCTACATCTGTTGATGCGTGATTTTGAATAGCTTTTTTGTTCATTTTTATGATTGGGTTTTTAATCTTTTGAGCTATAAAGTAATCCGCAACATTAGGTGTGGCACTACCTAGGACTGCCGGGATATTGAAGTTCTTTGCTAAGATTGATGCTGCAGCTAAGGTTGAGTATTTAGGAGATTGATCTTGTTTGTATGAAGGTTCGTGAAATTCATCAACTACAATCAGGCCTAGATTGTCCAATGGCATAAATAGTGCAGATCTAGGGCCTATTACTACCACTGGTTCGCTGGAATTTAAAGCTAGTTTCCACTGGTGGTGTCTAGTAGCTTCGGTTTGCTTGGAGTGAGTTACGATGACATTTTTGAACTCACTAGAAAACTCATCAACTATCTGTGTTGTTAATGATATTTCCGGCACTAGTACAACTACAGACCTCCCGGAATCAATAGTCTTCTTTGCGGATTCAATATAAACTTTTGTTTTCCCGCTTCCGGTTATTCCGTGTAGTATTACCGTTTTTCCGTTTGAATCTAGTATTTTACTCACGGCATCTTGCTGATCTGTATTGAGTAAAATTTTTGTTCTTTCTCGAATTTCACTAGTATTATTTCTATTTTTTATAACTCTTCGCTTTTTATCTATTCCAGCAGGGATTATTAGCTGTAGACAGGTTGCCAAGTGAGTACAGTAGTATTCACTAATCCAAACAACCAAAGACAGAAGCTCGTTCGGTATAGGATTTTTTTCTATTATTTGGTTGATACTTTTTACTTCATAGGAGGGTTTTTCGGTTTTTTTAACTACCACTCCAATCATGTTTTTTTTGCCAACAGGTATAGATACGATTTGGCCAATGGCTAATTTAACCTCACTACTATAAGTGAAATGGTTGGCGTTATTTCTAACGATTTTATTTGGCGCAATTTCGTAATAATTCATCCTTTTTATTATACTCGCAAAAAAACGCTTATGCTGATAAAATTGTAAATATGTATTTTGAGTCGCGTTCACAGGCGGGCTATCAACTAGCTTGCAGCTTACTTGAAAAGTATCGCTATGAAAATTGCGTAGTGGTTGCTGTGAACGAGGGCGGAGTATTAGTAGGGGAGCAAATTGCTGCCAGTCTACACTGTCTTTTGACTGTTATATTGTCTGAGGAGGTGGAAATTCCTGGAGAATCATTAGTTTATGGTAATGTTTCTCAAAGTGGTGAGTTTACCATCAACAGTGGCTTCAGTAAAGGCGAGGTTGATGGCTACGAAGCCGAGTTTCATGGATATTTTGAAGAGAAAAAGCGTGAATCTTTTCAAAAGATAAATCGTCTAGTTGGTGAAAATGGCACCATTAGCTTAGATATGCTGCGCAATAGGGTGGTGATAGTTGTTAGCGATGGATTTGATGATCCGTCTATGGCTGATACGGTTATGAGTTTCCTGAAGCCTATTAGGATAGAGCGACTAGTGGTTGTTTCGCCAGTTGCTACGATTGGAGCTGTTGATAGGTTGCATGTTTTGGCGGATGAGTTAAAGATTCTTGACGTCAAGGCGAACTATATGGGGACGAATCATTATTATGACGACAATTGGATTCCTGACCGAGAAGAAATTGTGGCAAAAATTAGTCAAATGATTCTAAATTGGCGCTAGATATTCTTTTTAAAAAAATATTTTTGTGCTAATATTAATAGTAAGTAATACAACAATCTGGGAATCTAAAGGGAGAATATGTTAGATATTTTTATTACATCGAGGGTGCGGCGAAAAATTGTAGTGGTGTATGCAAAATACCCAGATTTTCATACTCATGTTCGTGGACTTGCTAAACTTATCAAAGAGGATCCGGGCAATATTCAGCGTGAATTAAAGAAGCTTGAAAAAGTTGGTTTTTTGATTAGCGAGAAACAAGGTAATACCAAAATTTATGCTACAAATAAACAATTCCCAATTTTTAAAGAACTTCAGAGTATTGTTATCAAATCTCAGCAATCAGCGGCCAAGCCAAAACGCTCTTCTGCTGACGTTTCTCCGCGAATTAAATAAATATGAATTCGATAGTTAAAGATATTTTAGCTGGTCGGGGGCTTAAAAGTCTTAGTGAAATAGAGAATTTCTTTACTCCTGACTATAATTTATCGCATAATCCTTTTACGTTGCCTGATATGAGGCCTGCAGTAGATAGACTTATTCAGGCCAAGGAAAAAGGTGAGAAGATAGTTATTTATGGTGATTATGACATTGACGGTTTGACTGCTACATCAGTTCTTTTAGATGGCTTTAATTCTTTTGGATTTCAGGATATTGAGGCATTCATTCCAAATCGTTTTGTTGAAGGTTATGGTCTGACGAT
>JBHAEP010000021.1:0-7247 GCA_041855665.1 Nanosynbacteraceae bacterium | reverse complement strand
ATCTTTAACTTTTTCATAAATTGGTAGCGTAAAACTAAAGGTCGATCCCTCGCCTTCTACGCTCGTTACCGCTACTTCTCCGCCATTTGATTCCACGAAAGCCTTGACTATATATAAGCCAATTCCAGTTCCAGCAACAGTTTCTCGGCTGCGGTGGCTGCGATAAAATTTTTGGAAAAGATTACCTACGACATGACTAGGCATGCCGATTCCGCGGTCGACAATCTTCACCTCAACATAATCACCTTTTTGCTCTGCAATAACTTTAACAATCCCGCCCTCATTACTGTATTTAATAGCATTGTCGATCAGGTTTCCAAAGACTTCGCTTATACTTGCGGGGTCAGCTGCTACATTCGGTAAGCTGTCTGGTATATTGACATGCAGTAAGCGGTTTTGAGTGAAGGCGCGCAGTTTCATGTCGTCTGATATGGAGCTGTATATATCAGCGACAGATGTTTCTCTCATGTGGACTTTTAGGTGTCGCCTGTCAAACCTAGAAGCATTTAAGATGTTGTTTATATAGCTGCTGAGTCGACTAGAAGAAACTATGAGTCGTTCCATTAGTTCATGTTGTTCTTTTGTGGTGTTTTGGTTGAATTCTTGATTTAAGACGTCAAGGTAGCCACGAATAACGGTAATTGGGCCGCGTAGCTCGTGGGCTGCAAATGCGATAAAGTCTAATTCATCCTCTTCTGGTGTATATGACTCGGTTTTATCTAGCATGATTAAGGTTAATTTAGCCTTGGATCCTTTTTCATAGGAAGCTACTAGGTCGTAAATTTTTCTACCCGGCTCACCCGGGAGTTTATTGGCAATTCTCTGCCATGTTTTTGTGGCGTGTATGTGATTTATTTGAATCTCTTCAAGCCATTCATGAAGAGACTGCTCGTTGGTGAATATTAAATCTAGCCTCGGTAAATTATCACTCCCAAGAGATATCGGAGCCAGTTTATTGTAGTAGCTAATTTGTAAGTTTTTGTCATAAACAACAACGCCAGCATTTGTCTGGTCTAGGGCCTTGGTAAGGATTTGGCTGTTGTCCTCTGTCTTTGTCGCATCAGATAAATTCCCGGCATTTAAAAGATAGAGATTCTTTAAGATTAGGCGAAAACTTTCTGGATAGAGCTGAAGATTATTAGGGTTTGGTGGTGTTATCCTATTTGGTTCGTCGGAAAAAGCAATCAAAGTTGAGATAAGATGTTTTAGTGGTAATATGCTAAATATAGCTACGCCAATGCCAGATAGTATTGTGAAAAGTGCGGCTATAAGTAGTGCGATAGTAAACGGAGTGTTAGCTATTAAGTCTACTCTGCTAGCGTTGATTCCTAGAAATATTATCGCTAGAATAATTATAATTTGACCTAAGATTAAAGCCAAAACTACTGAAAAATGCATTGGCAAAAAGTGTCGCATTAATGCGGGATTTTTTGGTTTTTTTATTGCCATGAAACCGACCCCTTCCCTGCAGGTATTACGCTAATCCAAGTTTTACCGCGAGCCAAAGAAGTTTCTTTTCCATCCTTATCGATAAATTTTATCTGAGATTCCACATTATCTTTTTTCCATGTTGCCTCCATCGCTTGACCGTTTTGGAATATATGTGCTCGTCCAGTGCCTATTGTTTGTATTGATTCTCTATAGCCATCTTCCATCACTGCTTGCATTGGAGATTCTATAGTGATAACTACGGCTGGTGATATTTGACCTTCTTCACGGTCTAGGTGTGCTTGAGGGCTGGCATTGTATGATACGAAATGTCTTTGATAGCTTTTAGATTCATTTTGATAGGTGTATTGGACATTATAGTTTTTGTCCACGCCAAAAGATAGGTTTATTTTACTAGCTGTAATATTTTCATTATCCTCGTCTTTTACGTCAGATCGTTTAAATTCTTTTGGTTGTGAGGAGGTAAAATTTTTAGATTCATTAAATTTATCTATATTTTCAAAATTAGTATAAACATTATGCGGAGCCCATCGGTCACTGGCACGCCAATAAAGTCCAGAGTTTAACATCTCATCGGCGTCTTTATATGAACCGCTGCGAATGCGGTTTAGTGATTTAGCGCTTCCTCCTACATGTAAAACTGTTGCGTCATAAGGCGTTAGCCAATCTACGTAGTAGTCCCTTAAGCTTCGAACTGGCCCTAATAGTTCAGGCTTTTCATTTTGATAAAAAGCTAAAAAACGAGTAATTCCACCTTCGGCGATAGCTTCGTAGACTATCTCAGCTTTCGCTAAGCCAGATTGTGGGCGGGCTTCAGGTGTGTTCTCTATCATTACTGCTGCGACTGGTTTTTTAGTGTCTTCTTTAGATTTTAATTCAAGGCCGGTTAAGGGTGAATAAAATTTCTCCTCTTTGGGGATAATCTTCGATATCACTGGTATACCTTGCGGTGCTCCCGCATTATTTCCAAAAAATACAGCGTAGACGGCGCTGGTAGCTATCGCCAAAACTGTCAGCAAAAATATCAAAATCGCCCAAGCTTTTTTTGGATGTTTTTTAAAATAACTTCTGATTTTTCTGATTGGATTTTTTGTATTTTTGGTTTCCATGGTGATTTTATTATAACATAAGCAAAATAAATGGCGCCAAATTTTGACGCCAAGGTTTATTTATTTTTCTAGATATTTTTTAATTCTAGACAGTGTGGTTTCTTTACCTAAAAGCTCAAGGGTTTCATTTAGTTGCGGGCTAAATGGGGCCCAAGTTGTTACGATTCTAATTAAACTGAACAATATTCCAGGTTTTTGTCCAGTTTCTTCCAAAAGTTCGTTTAAGCTATTCTGAATACTTTCAGATGTCCAATTTTGCTGGTTTTCGAATTTATCAAAAGTAGCTTTTAGCAGGTTGTTGATTTCTGATGAGTCTAATTTCTTTAATTGTTTGTTGCTCGAGATTAACTCAGGTTTTTCATCTGGCTCCATGAAGAAATATTCACTCATCATAGGTAGTTCAGCAAGAGTTTTTAGCCGGTCTTGTAGTAGACTTAGAACTTTTTTCTTGTATTCTATATCGGCATCGGCTGCGGCTTTTGGCCAGTAGGATTCAATTCTTGAGTATAAATCATCTATACTTAGACGGCGAATATGCTGGCCATTTAGCCATAATAAACGTTGTTCGTCAAATCTTGCTCCGCTCCTCTGAACTCTTTCTAAACTAAATTTTTCTACTAGTTCGTCTAGCGTGAAGATTTCTTGCTCTGTCCCGTCGTTCCAGCCCATACTAGCCAAGAAATTCAACATCGCCTCTGGTAGAATTCCGTCAGTCTTGTAGTCGGTAACACTTTTAGCGCCGTCGCGCTTACCAAGTTTTTTGCGTCCGTCTGGTGCCATTATGTGCGGAAGACAAGCCAAGACTGGAGGATTGATTTCCAGGGCTTCATACAGAGAAAGGTATTTTGGAATGCTTGATATATACTCTAAGCCTCGAATCACGTGAGTGACTTTCATTTCAGCGTCATCTACGATGTGCGCAAAGTTGTATGTTGGGAGTCCGTCGCTTTTGATTAAAATAAAGTCGTCAAGTACTTCCTCTCCAGCTGAAAGTTCGCCCATGACTGGATCGTTCCACGTGTAGCGTTTGATGTTTTCAACCTTAAACCTTAAGGGTTGAGTGCCGTCCCATTCTGGTGGGTTTTCTGGGCGATAGTTTCGATATAGAAACGGTTTTTTCATGGCTTTGGCTTCTTCGCGAAAACCTTGAATTTCCTCTGGAGTGTATGGATCGGCATAGGCTAGGCCTTTGTCGATCAATTTTTGCGCCCATTTTAGATACACGTTGCGTCTCTCTGTCTGGAAGTACGGACCATATTCCCCTCCTTTATTTGGGCCTTCATCCCAGTCTAGACCTAGCCATTCTAAAGTTTCCATTATTAAATCTGTTGCACCCTCTACGAAGCGCGCCTGATCTGTATCTTCTATGCGTAAAATAAATTTACCACCTTGTTGGCGTGCTAATAACCATGGAAATAGTGCAGCTCGAACATTACCAACGTGAATATATCCTGTTGGCGATGGAGCAAAACGAGTACGAAATTCTGTCATAAATTATATTATATCATAAAAAATAACCTCTCTAGGAAGAGGTTATTTTTGATTTACATACTAGTGGCTATTTTCTTGATTTGCTCGCTAGATAGTGGCGCATCGCCTTCGATGGTATATAGAATACCTTTATTTACCCAGGCTGCACCAGAGTCGTAAGTGTAGATAGTGATCCCACTGGCTTGTGTTGTGGTTACGCCAGTTTTTGCCTGTGATCGTACATATTCTGCTACGGCGCTAGAATCCCAGCTGCTTGCCTGTTGTGAAATGCTGTAGCTAGTTTCGCCTGCTACGGCAGCGAATCGCATGTCAACGCCATTATTTCTTGAGCTAATCTGTCCATCTAGTCGGTATCCGTCAGGTTTGTAATTCGGATAAGTTGCCGCTATGCCTGATTGTGTTGCCGCCATTCGGACTGAGAGATGAGGAATATTTAAATATGTAAAATATCCAGCTAGAAGCATGACCGCAAAACTGGCTGATATAATGCCAGCTAGGTTAAAGCGTTTTTCTCGACGAGATTTATTGCCGCGATATTGTTTTTTGGATGGATTGGCATTTTTCATCGCTTGTTCGATTGCCTCGTTTTTCAATACAATAGCAGGGGTGTGCTTTGGAGATTGAGTTTTCTGAGCTGTTGGATGAACTGTTTTTTGCTCAATTTTTGCCACTAGCGGATGGATTGAATTTTGGTTAAAATCAATATTTTTAACTACGGCAGACTTAGTTGGAATGTTTTTTGGCGAACTTTTAACAGTGTTCGCATTTCGCCGAACTCCATCAATACTAACTTTAGATCCTTTAGCTGAATTTTGGCTGAGGTTTGCAAACTTTGAAATAGCTGGACTGCGAGAAATTTGCGGTTTATGAGCCATGTTAGTGTTCTTTTTTAGGATAACTTTTTGGCTAACTTCTTTTTCTTCAGCGCTATTTACTAGTGGAGATTTTACAGTTCTCCTGGATAAAGTCTTGGCGCTAGTCTGTTTTTTGTGGACAGATTTAGCATGAGAGGCTAGCTTTTTGATGTTCTCTACTCTACTGTCTTGACTTATTTTTTGCGATGAATTTTCGCTAATAGCCAATCCCGTAACGGCGTCATAAGATCGACCATTTATGGTAACAATATTTTTTGTCATTTTATTCCCCCTGCTGGCTTTTATAGCACAAGCGTAATTTATGTATTTAATATAACCTAGCTAAAAAATTTTGACAAGAGTTTTTGGGATATAAAAAATAAGCTATAATATTAGTATGAATAAGTCTGCGAAAAAGAAAGAATTAGTGATTCGAACCGCAACATATACCCTGATGAGTTGTGTTGTGGTGGGTCTTGTGAGTGTTTTGGTTTTGATTATGCTTGGCTATCGTCTTGACACTAAAGAAGGAATGTTGACTCAAACTGGCCTAGTTCAATTTAAAACAAACATCGATGGAGCTGATGTTTATGTTAATGATGAAAAAATAACTGGTCGAACCCCTAACAAAACTACGCTAGTCGAGGGGACTTATAATTTTAAGATGGAAAAATCTGGTTTTGAAACTTGGCAAAAACAAGCTTCGATAAATTCCGGAACAGTAACTTGGCTTAGCTATGCTCGACTGATTCCTACTGAAAAAACTTGGAAAAGCTCTGTCGAGAATGTTTCGGTGAGTGCCACTTTAGCGACTAATTTTGGATCTCAGCCTTATATCGCTACTCAAAATGATATTTCGCAGCCAATCTTTAATATTTACAACCTTCGAGGCAATGAAGTTAAATCTACTGCGTTGGAGATTCCCAAAGATAAACTTTCTGGATACGGTGAGGGTGAAAGTTTTACTCATAAATATCAGATGATCGAATGGGATTTAGATAGTCGTCATCTTTTAGTAAAGCATAGTTTTGGTGAGGAAAATGAATGGTTGATACTTGATCGGCAAGATGTGAATCGTGTTCAAAATATTTCGAAGATTTTTGGAGTTAAGTTTAATTCAGTGAAGCTTTATGGCAACAGTGGTCAGATTGTTTACGGAATTATGGATAATAATTTATATCGATTTGATCTTGGAAACTCTTCAATTTCTCGAGCTTTGGCGACAAATGTTGAGCGTTTTGCTGCTGGTAAAGATAGTATGATGTTTTACGTTGGTAAATATGATGATCAAACTAAAACTCGTTCAATTGGCATGGTCCGGGATAGTGATCGTGAAGCTTTAGAGATTAAAAAAATTGAAACTAGTGCCGACACAGAAGTTAGGATTGTCGGCGGAAAATATTATGATATCGATACTGTGGCATTTAGTGTCGGCAATCAAGTAACTGTTATGAGCGGCATATTCCCTACTCGTTCTGACTCTGACGGCATGAAACAGGTGCGGAGTTTTAATGTCGCAAATCCTGTAACGAGACTGGAGCTTAGTAGCAATCAGCGGTTAGTCGCGGCGGCTAGCAATTCAGAACAGCGGAGCTATGACTTGGAGCGCAATGAGTTAAATGAACCGATTCAATTTAATGGCGAGCAACCTCAGTGGCTTGATGAATATATGTTATGGTCTGTCGATAGTGGTCAGCTAAGTATTTACGACTATGACGGTCTGAATCGTCACTCCATGGGTGATGTAGCTCACGGAAAAAGCATCCTTTTAACTCCAAGCGGAAAATACCTTTATGCTTTTCGTGAAAATCAGTCAGGAAATATAAATCTAGATCGCATGCAGCTGGTCCCATAATAATTAAACCCCGTTCAATAGACGGGGTTTATTGTTTACTTAAAAATAAAGAACGCAACCATTTTTAGCTGCGTTCTTTTTCCAGTGCTATTTCATGGTACCGCGAGCCGGACTTGAACCGGCACGTCCGATTAGGACATCAGATTTTGAGTCTAACGTGTCTACCAATTCCACCACCGCGGCAAAATTAGCTTATTTCGCTAATGCTCTAGCACTGTTACACAATCTATTATATAATAGATTTAAGTAGGAATCTAGATGAAAATGAATAAAAATCCAGAACCAAGGCGAACAACTCCCGTTGTTCCACAGAGATCAATAGTTACTTCGGCACCGCGTCGCGATCCTAGTGCTGCTATTCATCATATAGCAACAGATAGTCGTGAGGCTACTGCTAATATTATGCGTGATAAAATATCTCAAATTCACCAACAGCAAGAAATTTCTAGGCAGCAGGCTCAGCAGTTGCAACAAGCCCAAAATTACTCT
>JBHAEP010000020.1:0-13210 GCA_041855665.1 Nanosynbacteraceae bacterium | reverse complement strand
TTATAATCCAGATACAGCAATTCGTGAACCATTAAGTGATTTTGATAAAATGGCAACAACATTTGTAATGAAAGGTAAAGGCGAAGCTGAACGTCCACATCTAGGAGAGGGGTTTTAAATGGCTAAAAAACGAATTGATCCAATTGATATCGCAGCTGAACAGCGTGCCAAGGAGCAGGCTGAAGTTGACCAAGCCTTTTTGACAGGTATAAATACTCTACGCGACACAATTGCTCCAAGTAGTATTGAGATTCACAATAATTATTTTCGACTAGGAACTAAATACGGTCGAACACTTTATGTTTATGGATATCCTCGAGAAATCTACACTGGATGGCTATCTAGTATCATCAATATGGATGAAGTGCTGGATATTAGCATGTTTATTTATCCAGTGGAAAGTCAAGTCGTCCTAAATAACCTTCGCAAAAAAGTGACTCAGTTAGAAGCTTCAATGGCAATAAATAACGAAAAAGGTCGTACTCGAGACCCAGCCTTGGAGGCGGCTATTCAAGACGCCGAGGAGTTGCGAGACCAGCTACAAATCGGAGCAGAGAAGTTTTTCCGTTACGGTCTTTATGTAACCATTTATGCTGACAGTTTGGATGAACTAAGCTTTATTCAGCACAAAATTGAGACTATTTTTGGTCAACAAATGGTCTTTAGTAAAGTAGCCAGTTCTCAACAAGAACAAGGTTTAAATAGCACCGTTCCACAGATGAGCGACCAGTTGCAAATCCGACGCAATATGAATACAGGCGCTATTTCAACCAGCTTCCCGTTCACCTCCGCTGATTTAACCGATAGCCAAGGTGTTCTTTACGGTGTTAATATGCACAATAATGGACTAGTAATCTTTGATCGATTTACATTAGAAAATGCCAACATGACAGTTTTTGCGAAATCCGGTGCAGGTAAATCTTTCACTGTTAAGCTTGAGGCTTTACGCAGTATGATGCTAGGTAGCGATATTGTGATTATCGACCCAGAAAACGAGTATGAAAAATTATGTGGGGCAGTAGGCGGAAGCCATATTCGCTTAAGTTTAAATAGTGATACTCGAATTAATCCTTTTGATTTACCACGAGTTATTGATAATGACGAGGCTGATGATGCACTGCGCGCAAACCTTGTAACACTTCACGGATTATTCCGTTTGATGCTTGGTGGGTCTGGAAACCAAATGATGAACGGTCTTTCTCCAGCCGAAGAAGCCGATCTCGATCAAGCTTTGATTGATACTTACGCACGCGTAGGAATTACTAGCGATCCACTAACTCACAATTCAACACCGCCAACAATTGCCAACCTTTACGACACTTTACTTCACATGGGCGGAACTGGGCCGCAATTAGCTCAGAGGCTACGAAAATACACAACCGGAACATTCGCTGGAATCTTTAGCCAACAAAGCAACATCGATATCAATAATCACATGGTGGTATTTAATATTCGCGACCTAGAAGATGAGCTTCGACCGGTGGCGATGTATATTGTTCTATCTCACATCTGGAATATTACTCGTACAGATCAAAGAAGGCGAATGCTGATTGTGGACGAGGCTTGGCAGCTGATGAAGTATGAAGACTCGGCTAGCTTCTTATTTAGCCTTGCTAAGCGAGCTCGAAAATATTATCTCGGACTAACCACAATTACCCAGGACGTTGAAGACTTTATGGGCAGTAAAATGGGTCGAGCAATCGTAAATAACAGTAGTATGCAGCTACTATTAAAGCAATCTACCAGTGCCGTGGATGTTTTAAGCGATATATTCAAGTTGACAGAAGAAGAAAAGAAGCGTCTAACTAATTTCCCAGTCGGCCAAGGCCTTTTCTTTGCCGGACAAAACCACGTCCATATTCAGATTATTGCTAGTCAAACTGAAAAATCGCTAATTTCAACAAATCCACAAGATCGACAAGCTGAAAAATTATCTCAACAATCAGCCGGAAATCAACCGCAAATGTTCTAAACTATGGTAAAATATTTTAAGTAAGAGGTTTGATTAAATGAGAGACGATAATCAAAAAGATAGAACTTCCTTGCTTGATCGTGAAAATAACAGCGCTCAGGCTAATAATCAACCGCAAGGATTTTACAATCCTAACCCTAGGGAGGGAAATACAAATTCACAACTAGCTGATATGGAAAATCAAGCTGGTACTGTTAATGTGAATCGCCCTCAGCAGTATTACGATGATAAGTTTAGTCAAATTGGCGCTAGCCAAAGAACAAATAATAATCTAAGCGACTCTGAAAATAAAAGCGGATTCTACACTCCTGGCGGTAAATCTTCATCTGGAGGAAAATCTACAGCAGGTGGCAAACAATCTTTCTCTTCTAGGCTAAAAGGTCTAGGTAAAAAGCGCAATGGAGTTTTAGTTGCGCTAGCTTTGCTTTTAGGTGGTGGTGGAATTGCCAGTTTCATCGGTGCACCAAGTATGCTAGTTATACATCTAAAGGAAGTTCTCACTGATAGCCTTGATGATGTATCTGGAAATTTAAATTCAAGGCGCGGAAAAGTCTTGCATTCTAAATTAACTAAAAGTCTTGGGATTTGTGGTGAAAAAATTACTGTAAAATGTCGTTTTTCAAGTATGTCTGATAAAGCTATCGATAATTTCGAAAAAGCTGGAATCACGATTGAATGTGAAGGTGGATGTAAAACAGGATCTAAAATTAAACGCAATAAGGTTACCGCAATAACTTTACCGAGTGGTGAAAGGTTTGATACTAAAACCCCTGGTGGAATGAAAGGTCTACAGTCTGCTCTTAATGATCCAAAAAATATATCAGCACTCAACCGCGCCTATCATCCAAAATTTGCAGCATTTAGCGATAAAGTAGCAAATAGAGTTTTAGGTAAACTTGGATTAGATAAAAAATTAAAGATTACCGGTAATGCCGAAGAGGATAATAAAAATCTAGTAGATCAGAGTAAAAAGGCGAAAAATGGTAGCATATCTAGTGGATCTAATGATGAAGACGCAGATAAAGAGACAAAAGACTCTATAGCTAAAGACCTAGAAGATCAGGTTAAGGAAGCAGAGGAATCAGGTACTAAAACTGCCTTTAGTACAGTAGGTAAGAGTGCCTTGAAGGGTACTTTAAAGGGATTTTCTATACTTGGAATTGCCGATAGCGCCTGCTCTTTATATAACCTAATACAGTACATACCAACTGCAGCAAGAGCAAGTCGTGCAAAACAGCTTATGTTTTTTGCATCATCTATACTTAGTCTTGCTGACGCTATTAAAGCTGGAGATGCCACTCCAGAGCAAGTAGAGTATGTCGGAAATCTACTAACTAGAACAGATAAGCGAGATGAGATTACCGTATCTGATGGATTCTCTATAACTGGTGCCAAAACTAAGATTATAAAGAATCCATATAAAGATAAAAGCGCAACCGACTCATTAGCTTACCAATCTTTCGCCCATAATGCCTCAAGTACTCCAAACCCCATAGCTCAACAATATACAGTTGGGGGAACTTCGGGTGTGTTAAGAACCTTAGGTAGCATAGGAAATATAAGTAACCAAATACCCGGTGGAGTTGACAGTTGTAAAAAAATACAAAGTGGATGGGCACGGGCTGGCGGTCTTGTTGTTGGTCTATTAGCCGGAGGTTTGTCGGGTGGAGCAAGCCTTATAGCTAGTGCAGCAGCTAGTGGTGCTATGGGTATAGCCTTAGGATTGGCTCAGACTATATTAATTGACATCCTAGCTGGAAATGTTATTAATGATGACACAATAAATAACGGAGCAGAAGCCGGGGATGCAATAGCATCTGGTACTGCTGGAATTAATGAAAACTTAGCGCTTGGTCGCGGCCTAAAGCCAGCCTTGAAAGAAGATGAAGCTGAATTCACTCAAGCATTTAACGACAATCAAGCTACTATGCTTGCTGTGGAAAAATACGAAGCATCCCAAAACCCATTTGATATTAATAATCGATTTAGCGTAGTCGGTAGTTTTGCTCGTACTGCTGCGGTTATTAATGCTGATTCAGGAAATAAGTTAAGTACTTTAGCTAGTTTCGTAACTAGTCCTATTACTAATATCCAAAAAGCGCAAGCTGTAAATGCTATAAATCCAGAACGCTTCAAGATGTGCGATGAAGATTTCAATCCTCGACTACTTGATGCTATGTGCAACACTAGGTATTACCTCCCGAAAGATGAACAGCAAAAAGACGTCGAGAGTACTTTAGAATATATGATCAATAATGGTCATATTGATGAAGAAACTGGTGAAGCGAAAGACGATACTGACTATAAGAAATTTATAGAGTACTGCGCTGAACGCGAAGATCCACTAGGCCCAACAGGAAAAGAAGGCGAAGACCCTGTATGGGGAAATGGAGAAAAATGCTCCGATGAATCCGAAGCAATGAAAAATTTCCGCGTCTACTACATAGATAGCTCTATTAACGAAACTATGGATGACGGCTATCCATCTCAAGGTGGAGGCGGTGGACGTAATTTGGGTGCTACTGGTGACTACACTAATGACGACGAATGGATTCTATGGGGTCAATGTAATATCAAAGGTCAACCACTTCATCCCTGGGCTACTATGCCTATCCTACCTGGAGCTAATTTCTGTGATTTAGGGTGCGGACCAACATCTATGGCTATGATAATTCGAAATATGACCGGTCAAGATGTTGACCCAGGTGTTCTTGGTGAATACTATAAACAAAATCAATGGTTTAATTATCAAGGATCAGGTAATGAGGCTACTATTCCAACAGCTAAAAAATACGGTCTTCGGGTTGAAGACTACGAATTAAGTGAAGCTGGAATTAGAAAGGTTCTAGATGCCGGTGGATTACTTATAATAGCAGGTAAGGGCAAGGCATATCTTCCAGATTCTAGCTACACAGGAGCGCACTTCGTAGTTATTAGAGGTATTGATGATGAAGGGAATCTTCTACTTGCAGATGCAGGAAATGGAACTCTAAGGAAAGAAAAGGTTGAGGATATGATTTATGGATCTGAGATGGGTGGAGTTAAGAGTATCAATAAGGCATTTTTTAAGGACTAAAAAATGAATAATAAATTTAAAAAAATAGCAATAATATATATATCATTAATCATATTAATTAGCTTAGCTTTCGCATTTTATAATATTTATAAAAATCAAAAAGAAAACAATACAGGCGTTAGCGCCGATAATTCAGAAAATAGCAGCGTGGAAGAAATTGTTCCAGTAGGAAATAATGAATCTAAAAATCTATCTGAATATCCATCAGAAATAGACCCAGTTTCAGGGGAAAGATTTAATAAAGACGTAATAGTGAGATCCACCCCTCAAAATAAAGATATAGATAGTATCTTCATTCTTGGTATTGAAATATTACGAGATAAAACATCAATACCAGCCACGAAAATGTATGAAATGCAAAAACTATACAATAAAATGGCTAAAGAAAAAGGCAAAAAAATAGGAAACCCTCTCGACGTAAGGGTATATAAAGACTCACCTATAGAATCCCAACAAACCAATGACTCGATAACTTACACATTCAAAACCTACATTGATGGTGAAGACTACTACAGTGCATTCAAGTATGACATAAACGATAAAGTTAACTTAAAAATACTAACAGAAGATAAATCACAGGTACTTCATGAGTATAGTCGCTAAAATTAAATTATTAAACTTTAGATTAATATCTTCATTTTTAATTTTTGCTATGATCTCGAGCTTGGTTGTTATATCATCGCCTAAAACGACATACGCTGCTAACTGTGATCAAGACTTTTTTGCTCAAAATGATATTCTTTACTATGACGGATGCGCAGAATCAAGTTGCAGTCCAGGGTCTGGAATTAATGTAACTTTAAGTGGGGATGATAATGAACAAAAGATTTTAAACTTCTTTATGCAAAAAGGCTTAAATTTAGCCCAAGCTTCTGGCTTTATAGGAAATATGTTTCAAGAATCTGGACTTAGACCAGACATTATTCAGGGTGGCGCAACAGCCGATGAAAACTACACACCTCAAAATGGAGTAGGTTTTGGATTAGTGCAATGGACATTCAAGGAACGACAAGGTCCTCTTGCTGATTTCGCTAAAGAAATGGGAGTTCCGGTAACAGACCTTGGAATGCAGCTTGAATTCGTCTGGAAAGAATTAAATGAAGGCTATAGTGAAACCCTAAGAATATTAAAAACAGTAGATGATCCAGTAGACGCGGCTATCGTAGTGCATGGAGCTACATTAAAAACAGTGGATCATCCTAAATTTTCAACACTAGGATTAAAAGTTGGATATGGATATGAAGCATCAAACGACACTGCAGATCATGTAATATCAGTTCGAGGAGGTAAAGCTCAAGAAACTTTTGACAAGTATAAAGACGCCCCGGCTCTGGCGGGTAGTGAATCGGAAGGGTCTAGTGATGAAAACACCACATCTAGTCGAACATCCTCATCGAATGGATGTAATAGTTCATCGTCTGGCGGCGGGAGTTTAACTGAACTATTAATGGATTATGCCTACCCAACGCAAGATAATAATTTAACCAATAGAACCCCTATGCCAGAATACAAAAAAGCTGTAGATGAAGCTAGAAAAGAAGGATATTATGTAGGAGGTACGAACTATCCAGGTATCGACTGTGGTGGATTTGTAACTTTATTAGTTAGGAATAGTGGATTTGATGAGGGTTATAATTTCGGTGGTAAGATAGCTGACAATGCTGGTAACACAGGACAACAAGAGAAATGGGCTAAAGAAAATTGGGAGTATTTAGGTACTAGTTCAGAAATAGATCCAGCTGAACTTCAACCAGGAGATGTCGCGATAAACTCCGGTCATACCTTTATATACGTAGGTGAAGTTGAAGGCTTTGACTCTAAGATAGCAGCAGCGAGCCTGGATACATTTGCACCTTTAGCACATAAGTATCAATCTCCCACAGAGCCTGGCTATAACTGGTATAGGAAAAAACAATCATGATAGACAAAATAACAAGTTTTATATATTCAAATCCCAAGAAAATCATACTGTTTATGATATCTATATTAGTACTGACAATCACACTAGGTGCGGTGTTTTACATAAATGACATTAACCAGAAAAAAGATAAAATAGCTGTTGACATAAAAACTAATCCGTCTAGTGCAAAAACTATAATAAATGGCAAAGAATATAAAAATGGAACTGTTTATATTCCAGAAGGAATATACGAAGTAGAGATTAAACATGAAGACTTTGAAACACTGAAGCAAAAATTAGAAGTAAATAAAAAGGTATTAAGTAAACCTACAGTCTTAGTATCACTTACTCCAAATAGCAAAAAAGGTGAGAAGTGGGTAGAGAATCATCAAAAACAAATCAAGGAATTTGAAAAAATTCAATTTCAGATTTCAGACGAATACGGAAGGGCATGGACTGAAAAATATCCAGTAATTCAAAAATTACCAATAAAAGATCCTTACTATACTATTAGCTATAGACGAACTGATGGAGATGGAATATTTTTAACAGTTAAAGCAACTTCGGCTAGATATAGACAAGCAGCCATCAAGGAGATGTATCGTCAAGATATAGACCCTACTGATTACAAAGTTGAATTCTTGGGATATGAAAACCCGTTATTAAATGAGGATAATTAACATGAAGCCAATCAATAAGATCGTACTGTCTATAATTATATTCACACTCTCCATAGCAATTATTTCTTTCATTTTTTACATGAATAAATTTACAGATATAACACTATCCTATAAGGATAAATTTGGCAATGTAAAGATAGTAAATATAGAAACTGGCAAATCTATATTAATTAAAAATAATCAAGAAATTAGGGTAGAAAAGGGGGAATATTCGATAGATCCACAAAGTGATGAAGTTGTCTACAATGGAGAAAATATCAAAATAGACGGAAGTCAATCTAACTTTTCTATAGATTTGAGTTACTCGAAGGATAAGTTGGCGTCACTACTCAATAGCGAAAAAACAGCTATTGAATCTAGTATGGTTGCGAAATTTCCTAATATATTCAATTTATATACTATAGAAAATGGATCACTTTATGGAGAAGGGAATATTTATGGAGCTAATCTTATATATAATAATCCGACCGCTGAATTTCGAGATACTTTAAAGATAGTACTTCATAAAAAAGATAATAAATGGGAAATCATAACCAATCCTCCTCAACAGCTCCTATCTAAAGAGGAATATCCAGATATAGATAAATCTATACTATCTGAAATAAACAGGCTTTAAACCCTCACCACATGCTCACCAGAATATCCGCTAGGTGAAGTGGAAGTAATAATAATCTGATGGCCCTGCAATTTTGTAAGGGCCATTTGCCTTGTAGAGTCTAATTCGCTAAAAACATCATCAAGTAAAACGATCGGTTTTTTACCGGTCGCTTTTTCGATTAAATGAGATTCGATGAATTTCAATGCTAAAAGCATAGTGCGAACCTCGCCGCGAGATGCCACACTACTTAAAACTGCGTCATTGAAATTTGACACAAAATCATGACGATGAGGGCCAACGCTCGTATATCCTAAAATTTTATCGCGGCTAAAACTATCCTCCAACTCAGAAAGCATTTTTCCGCGCACATCACCAATATAAGTATTGGAATAATGCAAAGAAATCACATCATCATTTTGAGAAATTTTGCGATATTCATCAGTTAAAAAATAATTCAACTGCTCAATAACTTGAATTCGTCGCTCAATAATATAAGCACCGTGCTCGCTTAAAGAAATATTCCAAGGAAAAAAATCATCACCAGTGGCAAGTTCACTCTTCAGTAAAGTATTTCTTTGCTTCAAAGCCCTCTCATATCGTCGTAAATGGCTAGAATACAAAGGATCCATCTGAGATATCATTCTGTCGATAAAATTGCGCCTACGCGTCGGAGACCCCGATAAAAGCTGCAGATCATCTGGCTCAAAAAGTACTACCGGATATTTATCGGCTAATTTCATGCGATAACTAACACTATCGTTAATGATGATTTTCTTCTTTCCTGATTGCTTTTTATAATCAAAAAGAATCGAACGGACATTTTCTTCCGCATCCTTTAGATCGATTCGCCACCAATCTTGATTATTTTGCAAAACTTCTTTATCAGTTCCACGAAAAGAAGTCCCTAAAAGTCCAATATAAATTGCTTCAAGTAGGGAAGTTTTTCCGGCGCCATTTTGACCAACTAAAACAGTAACTTCTGGGGATAAATCCAAAACAAATTGATCATGCGAACGCACAAACTGAACTGATAATTTAGTTATTTGCATTGATAATTAGCTTTTTACTGGCATTATGATATGTAGGTAATTTGGATTCTTGGTCACTCCACGAACTACGCAAGGCGACATTTTTCCACTAAAACTAAATGTAACCTCTTCACCTTCGGTCGCATTTAACGCTTCCAGTAGATAACTTGAGTTCAAAGTCACTTCGCCATCGCTCGTAATTTCAGCGCTAGCTTCAGAAGTATTCTCACCAAGTTGAGAGGCGACAGATGAAATAGAAAAATTTGACTTTTCACTATCAGCTACAAGTGTAATGCTTCCGCCTGAATTTCTAGCAAAAAGACCTGCGATTTTAGTGATTCTAATAAATTCTGGTTTATTAATTTTTACTTCAGTTTCAGATGAAGCAGGGATTAACTTCCTATAATCTGGGAAGTTTCCATTAACTAACTGGCTAGTAATTTCAACATCTCCAGCTCGAAAACGAACTTGCTCTTCATCAAACAGAATATCAATCGACTCTAGATCGTCAGTCAAACTACGCAAAACCTCACGTAAGCTATTTGTCGGAATAATTGCCGCAACTTCACTTACAGTTTCAACGACTTTTCTTTCACTTAAACGGTATCCATCAGTTGCTGCCATATACAAAAAACCATCGAAAGAATGCCAATAAACACCTGTTAGAATTGGGCGAGCTGGATCGCTGCCGGCAGTTATAATAGTCTGGTTTACAGCTTGCTTAAAATCATCAATTGCAATATTATAACTAATCGCAATTTTCTCATCTATAGTCGGCAATTCCGGATAATCTTCAGCTGAAACTCCGTTAATTGTCGCTATGAATTTACCAGATTTAATCCTTAAATGATTTCCATCAACTTTTAATTCTACTGGACCTTTTGGTAGGCTAGATACAAACTCGCTGATTAATTTTGCAGGTATAGTAATCGATCCTGGATGAATTATTTTTGCACCAATTAATTGTTGAGTAGCCATTTCTAAATCCATAGCTGCAACCAGTAATTGATTTCCGTCAGTTCTAAGTAAAATATTACTTAGAATAGGTAGCTGCGTCCTTGTACTTGCTACTCGAGTTACATTTGATAACGCTCTTGCGAAATTTTCTTGGGTGACTGTGAGTTCCATTATTATAATTCCTTAAATTTTTTCTTTGGTTTTAGTAATAGTAGGTATTGTGGAAACTGGGTAAAACTTGTGTTCAAACAGATGTAAAATTTCTTCACATCCTAGGGAAAACTTACTGTGGAAGTTGGTGGATAAGGTTTGGAAAAGTAGCATTTTTACACGGTCCATAGTGGGGTTAAAAAAGTTATTCACAGTTTGGTGGATAAATATTCCATAGGTTTTTCGTGACTTTTGCCACTGAAATTCCACAAGTTTTTCACAGGTTCTAGGCATAAATTTTTTCTCTAATTTCGTTAATTTGCTCGCGGACAACTAAATCTAATTTCGATGCTTTTTCAATTTTTTCAATAGAATGCATTGCAGTTGTGTGATCTTTTCTGCCAAGTTCGGATGCGATCCTTGGGAAGCTTAAGTGAAGCTCGCTGCGAAGTAGATACATAGCAATTTGCCTTGGCATAACAATATCTTTAGAACGTTTAGCGCTACAAATCTCACTTGCTGATATTTGAAAATATTTTGCAGTTTTATCAATGATGTTTTTAGGGGTGATGTGTTGTGGTCTAGAACTTCGAACACTGCCAAGTAGACCTTCGGCGATCGAAATATCTGGTGTAATTTGACGCATTTCAGCGTAGGCTAGTAGTTGGTTTAAGGCACCTTCTAGTTCTCGAACATTGGTTTTAATATTTGACGCTATATATTCAACAGTTTCTTTTTCTAGAGTTACGTTTGATAATGCTGCCTTCGCTTCGATAATTGCACATCTAGTCTCGAAATCTGGCATCTGAATATCAATTGCCATACCCCATTCAAAACGGCTCTTTAGACGATCGGTTAGAGTTGGTATGCTTTTGGGTGGTTTATCGGAGCTAATTATAATTTGCTTATTGTTTTGATGTAGTTCATTAAAGGTATGGAAGAATTCCTCTTGAGTTTTTTCTTTGCCGGCGATAAATTGCATGTCATCAACAATTAAAACATCAACATTGCGATATTTTTCACTAAAACCAGTAGTTTTCTTGGCACGAGTATGGGCGATAAATTCGCTAACAAAAGTTTCGATTGTGATATAGAGAACTCTTGCGTTTGGGTTGTTTTTAATTATTTCATTTCCAACCGCCTGCATTAAGTGAGTTTTACCGAGGCCAACGCCACCATATAGAAAAAGGGGATTATATTTAACTCCTGGGTTGCTAGCTACGGCTTGACAGGCGGCGTGAGCAAGATCATTGCTACCACCAACAATGAAATTATCGAAGGTGTACCGTGGGTTTAAACCGCTAGTTTGCGATGAAACTCTAGAGTTGGATATTAGATTGGTGACTGGAGATTGTGTCGAAGGTTGATTTGAGGGGGTGGCAGTAGTTTCGCGATTTACTACAGTTTTTTTGCCAGTAGAAACTACTACGTAGTCAATTATTTTAGCGTCAATATTATTATTTTTTAGAGCAGATTTTATTTTATCTGCGTATTTTTTGCGCATTTGATTTTTCACAAAAGAATTCTTCACTCCAATAGTGATTTTTTCTTCGTTAAGAGCGATAATTTCTAATTCCTTAAACCAAGTATTAAACTCCGCACCAGAGGTATTGAGTTCTAATTCTCCTAAAACACTGCGCCACAATCCCGATAAATCCATTTCGCTCCTCCCACGTAGCGATCCCCTTAAATGTTATTTTTTTGTGGTGAAATCTTATTAATAACTATAGCTGTTTTTATAGTTTTCCACAAGCCGAAAACTGTAGTAGAGTATTGAAACCTGAAACAGTAGTTAAAGTTTTCCACAGAGCATGATTACATCTGTTATTTATGTGGAAAACTAAAAGCTTAAGGTGGAAAACTAAATATCTAAAAACATTATTTTACTAAAAATCAAGCTTCAGCATTGCATATTTTAGTGTTTTCTGGTAAAATCAATAATTGATATGCCAAAAAGGACACACCAACCACACACACGTCACCGCGCAAAGACTCACGGATTCCGTGCACGTGTTTCAACAAAAGCAGGTCGCGCAGTGATTAAGCGACGTCGCAGTAAAGGACGCGCTCGTCTTACAGTATAGTAAACGCCAAACACCTCTAGAGAAATAGGGGTGTTTTTGGTATAATAAAGAAGATTTATGTTATCGGAGAAGAATAGATTTCACGGCTATGGAAGTTTGCGCTATGTCTATAAAAATGGCAATTCGGCGCGCTCTAGGCTTATTACTGTAAAAAGTATTAATAACCCTTTTCGCGAAAATTCGCGTTTTGCTGTTGTTATTAGTAAAAAAGTGATTAAAAGTGCAGTCGGTAGAAATCGTGTTCGTCGTCGAGTCTATGAAGTGGTGCGACATGAACTTCCAAAAATTCAAGGTACATATGATGTAGTAGTGATGGTTTTTGGGGCTGAAGTTCGAGATATCGAGCATAAACAACTAGTGGAAAACATTAGAGAATTATTTAAGCAGTCAGGTTTATATCAGCCTAAGATTGACGAGGAGAAGTAAATGAATTTTTTTGATACAGTTATAGTTCAGCCGATTTTTAATCTTTTAATGGTAATTTATGGCTTAATTCCAGGTGGTGATTTTGGAGTTAGCTTAGTTATTTTTACTTTAATTATTCGTATTTTGCTATGGCCGTTGATCAAAAAACAGCTTCATCAAGCTAAAAAAATGCGCTCGATTCAGCCGGAGATGAAAAAACTTCGTGAAAAAGTAAAAGATAATAAACGGCTCGCTGGTCTAGCGACTTTAGAACTTTATAAAAAGAATGGGATTAGTCCATTTAGGACTATTTTGATTCTTTTGATTCAATTGCCGATATTCTTGGGGATTTTCCGAGTG
>JBHAEP010000019.1:0-2945 GCA_041855665.1 Nanosynbacteraceae bacterium | reverse complement strand
CTTTTCGTTGGATGGCATAATTATTTGAGGATCGGATTGTTCAGGAGTGGAATTAATGGTTTCGGAACTGACAGCTGGGGCAGGATTGACTTGCTCGGCAGTAACAAGTAAGCGATAGCGATCGGTGCCAAGCGGAGTGCAGGTAATAAGGGTAATGATGGGCTTATTGGTGGGGTAAACTAGGGCGCCAACATTGGTAGGTTCGACCGTTTCTTTTTTGGTAACAGAGTAAGTATAGCGAACAGATTGGTAATTGACATAAATGAGATCACCGTCATTGAGACGTTCTAATCCGGAAAAAATAAACTTATATTGATTATTGCTATAAATGTCGCCGGCTGAGTGCCCAGTGACGACGAAATTACCAGTTTGACCAGGCAGGGCATTGGCGCCGGGAATGGAAAAATGGGCTACGCCATTATTCATAGCGTTCATTACGGAACGTTCATCATTGTTGATATTGAGTAAAATTGGAACATTGACGTTGAGCTTAGGGATGATCATTTTAGTTTCGGCTGAAGGAGCTTCGGTGATGGTAGGATCAATGGCAGTGATGCCGGTATCCGTTGTGTTGCCTGGTGAAATATAAGCCATGATGGGCGCAAAAATCATACGATTATATTGCATGAATAAAACGATCAAGACTACTGAAATGCCGGAGAAAATTGGAATGAGATGACGACTTCTTTTTTTGAATTTAAATTTTTTGGCGGCGCGAGCACGAATAAAATCTTTGAGGCTGGCTTCGACTAGTTCTTTATCGGAAGTTTGAGTGATATGAGTATTTTCAAGGAGTTTTTTATCGTGATCATCGCGTTTGGTTTTTAATTTTTCAGTTTCGATATACTGCTTGGCAGCCTTAGCGTAGTATTCGCTGTAATATTTTTGATAATAATCTTGCCAGGCTGAATGATATTTTTGCCAATCTTGATTGGAAATTTCAGTTTTGATAGGAGCCTGCTTGTAGCTACTGGTTTGTTTAGTGGCTGGCGAAGCCATGCCAGCAGCAGAATAAGCCGATAAAACCTTGCGTCTGGCTATATCTGTGGCTGTTTGATGCTGGCGTTCGGCCGAAGATAACCCACCGTTATTTGAATCCATGGGAATATTATACCATATCACCTTAACACATGATACAATTTACGTAAAAGGAGTTATGTTTATGCTCGGATTATTTAAGAAAAAAGAAAATCTACCACTTATTGTCAGTGGAGAATATAACGGTTCATATGAGCCAATCAAGCAAAAAATATTATCAGCACAGCTATCATTTGACCATGATGGCGTAGTTTTTATTGCCGACAAAGGCATTAAAAAAGATATTTTGCATACATTTCAGTGGTCAGAGATTGAGGGATTTGATTTTAAGTTAACAAATGAGAATATGAATGTAGTATTCCAAATTGTTCTTTATATTAAAAACGGCCATATTAATATCAAGGAAGTAATTCCGAAGAGTGATGTACAATATGCAAATCAATATGCTTCAAAAATTCATTATCGTGAAGTTCAAAAATTCATAGCTAATAAGTTATCACCAGAGGTATTAAAATGAACTTATCCATCAACAAAAACGATAAATCAAAACCAACCAGAAAAACGTTCAAGCAGCTTTATCAAGAATCTAAAGATAAGCCACTCACTAAAAAGCTAAAGCGAGGCTTTGTTGTTTTTGGAATTGTTATTGTTTCTATTGTTGGTGTTAGTTATGCTTCGGCCGCCATTGATCAATCCAGCCTAGAACGAGATAATGTCCAAATTGTTATATCTGACATCGATGATAATATTTCCGTGGATTACTCTACTAACAGCCGAAAAATTAAAGCCAAGCTATCAGGAATTAGTCAACTCGCAAAAGCGAAAATTGCTGACAACTCCGTAGATATAAACGAGTATAAAGATCATGTCGGCACAGTCGAATACGAGATAAAAAATATCGCTGAAGGTGAGAATACCATTGACTTATCGATTCAAGATGGCAAGCGTAGTTTTGATAAAACCATCAAAATCAAGCGCCAGACCAAAGCTGATTATGACCAGCAAGAGCTAGAAAAAGCCCTAGAGAGAGCTGAAGTATCCACCAGTAAGGCAGAATCTGATCCAATTGATAATAACATTAGTAATGCCAAGTCAGATATAGAGAACCTACCAGAAGATAAGCGTCAACCATTTTTCGAACGCATCACAACACTAGAGAAAATCAGACAGGAAGAAAGAGAGGAACGCAAACACGAAGAAGAAATAAGGAAGGCGCAAGAAGCTGCCGACGAAGAGAGAAGGCAACAACAAGTCAATCAGTCTCAGCGCCAAAACTCCCCACAAGCTTCACCGCATCCATCTACCCCGACTCAATGCCCAAGAAATTGCAAAGAAGCAAAGGCTAGAGGTATGGGCGGGATGGGTATAAATCACCCATGCTATAAACCAAGTCTTGATAGGGATAACGATGGAGTCGCTTGCGATAAGTAATCGTAAAAACAGCCCTCTCTCAATGAGGCTGTTTCATTTCTCTTATTTTATCATTTTCTACCACCGCCTCAGCTTGTCTGCGAGTTATGATGGCGTCTGTAAATTCTTCTGGCTGATCCATATATTCCTCATATGTCCAACCGTATTCTTTACAGATTAAAGCAATCTGAATTAACTCTGATACATTCCCTTTGCTAGATCTTGGCGTGCGATCGTATTCAATCGACCACGCCTCTATCCTTTTGGGCGGTTTTTATCACCTGCGAAAATTTCCTGAACCTCTTTGCCGATTATTTCGTAATCATCGCCGAATTCACTATCCATCAGATCCTCAAACGGGGCGTTGGTGTCACCGCAGTAATCTATCCAACATCTTAATGAGATGGTCGCTAGCCCCGATCATACCGCTCATCTCTAGGCTAATTTCGCCATTACCAGACTCCAGATCCTTCATGGGGATTTTTTGCCCGCCAAAT
>JBHAEP010000018.1:0-14565 GCA_041855665.1 Nanosynbacteraceae bacterium | reverse complement strand
CGCCACAAAACTAGTAGTAATCAAAGAAAGCGTTAAAGCCGCAAAAATAACTACAAATATTGATGCCGCACCCTTTTGTTGACTGATATTACGCATACTAATCTCCTATCTTCCCATTCGTACTAGCCAAAAACTTAAATTTCGTCACCGCACAATAACTAAAGTCATTATCGGAAGTGTCTGCCGGTGGCTTGCATCTACCGTCACCTTCCTGAATATTCTCCTTCTCATTAGTCGTTACGGTAAACTCAATGGAATAAAGATCTCTGTCGGCTACTCCTTGAGAAACTCTCTTCACGGTAAAGTTTTCAAGATTCAATTTACCGGCACCTTCAGCCACTAGAGGGTTTGTTAGGCTTGAACCCGAAAGGCCTACTATATTTTCAGAAATAGGATCTCTCCTGTTTTCAGGGCAAACTATTTGAGATCCACTACCCGTAACTCTAGCCACCGAAACTTTGTTTCCATTTATCTTAACACCTTCTGTTGTTGAGCTACGCAATACTTTAGCATCATTCCAGATATAAGCGACACCGCCTAGGCATAATGTTCGCACCGCGCTACCGCTGCCGTTGGGTGGCAATGTAGCGTATGCAGAAACAGATGACACAGACGAGGCAAAGTCTCGCTTCAAAAGATCGCTAAATTCTTGGCCAGCCTGCGCGGCTGATTTCATAGTTACACCTTTGGTATAGATTCGACTCATTTCCATGACAGTCATAATCACAGAGATTAAAAGAATTGAAAAGAACAACATCGAAAACATTAGTTCGATTATCGTGAATCCTTGCTGCTTTTTAGAATTTGTCATATAACCTCACTACTGTTCTTTGTGTCGCAATATTGCCATCTGGGCCATCCCAACAAGCGTAAACGTAAACTTCATATATGCCATTTCCCGACGATCCTGGCCTAGCAGCTAGTGATATGCCCTTAGATACAGGACCACCTGAAGCCACCGACTCAACCTTAGCCGCTAAGTCGGCCAACCTGATTGAACCAACTCGCTTAAAAACTTCATCTTCAGATGTGGACCCGGCTGCGGCTGCCCTGAACGGATTCATTCTACCTCTCTCATCAGAGATATTACAAACTCCAGCGGGCGTAAGTTCATCTGGCAGGTTAAGTCCTGTATTCTCCCTAGCTTTTTGTTTAATATCACGCCAAGCTTTGGCAGCGGTAGATAGACCATCGTCAGCCTTTCCACTGGCCTTTTCAGAAATATAACTAGCGTGAGCCAAGCGGATTATATCCACCTGAGAATCAATCTCTTGACGAACCTGCACCATCTCTAGGCTGCGCTGCGACATAGCGGTAGCTCTATTCATTAGACCCATCGATGTAACAGATATTAAAGCAAAGATAGTTACACCAAATAAAACCTCAATGATAGTGTCGCCACGCATGTTTTTGCTGTGATTAATATTTTTATTCATCATTTTTTCCCTAAAATCTAATTACAACTTTCAGTTATCACGCCAGCTGAGCTGCTTGAGCCGGCCTTGATAGTAACAGCACTACGAGACACTCCACTGCCATCGTCCACGCAAATCTTTAAGTCTTTTTTATACAAATTACCGTTTATCATACGCCAAAGATGACCATGAAAAGATGTTCCAGTGGGGATATTAACTTCGGAAAAAGTAATAATTTGATTATTTTGCGGATTTCTTAGTATAGCTACGGCTGGACCATAAGTATTAGTAGGAACGTCATTAACTTTCCATGTATTTTGCCAACTAACGTCAAATTTTCTATCCATACCAGTTGAGTTAACTGTATCTAGTGTCGCCACTGAATCACGAATAAATACTGATTTTAATATTTGACTCTCGTCAACCACCTCGGTGTAGCTATCTTTCTTTAATCCATAAATTGGATAAGATATAAATGATGTTCCTTGACCACTGTTTCCACTGCTACCTATAAAATGTATAAACCTACCAATTAAAACACAGTTCGAAGCACCCCTATTTGAACCCCCCTCTTCAACTTGAGAGATTTTTAAATAAGGATTACCTGATATCTGCTCACACCGCCAACCACTATCTCGATCATTTCGCACATTTACAACAGAGTTGTACTCATCTTGCAGCGCACTCTTTAAGCGATTAACGCTATCATTGTAGCGTTGGTTATTTATCATGTTGCTCATTGCCGCAGCCAAACCAACCATCATAAGGCCAGAAATTGCCAAGAAAAACATTGTCTCGATGATAGTAAAACCGCTCTGTTTATTATTGATGCCCATATTGCCTTTAATTATAGCATAAGTTTTATAAAAATAGTTATTTTCTAGCCAATATACAGCCCTGTATACCAGTAAAAAATCTGCTTGCCGATAAAAAACGATAGCACTCCGCCCAAAATCAGAAATGGACCAAAAGGAATATGGCTGTTTCGATTAATCTTACCTCGAAGCATCGCCGGCAATATAACAAGCAAACCTAATAAATTCGCTAGGAACAAAGTCATAAAACCACTGCTAAAGCTACCTGCTAAAATACCTAGCCCAACAGACAACTTCACATCACCAAATCCAACCCAAGTTCCCTCTTCGCCGTTTTTGTATCGAGAATAATAATAAATTGCCGCATAAACACCAGAAAGCACCAAAACACCTCCCGAGATACCCAAAATCCAATCTTGGAAATTGCCGCCACTAGCCAAAAGCCCAAAAATAGAAACCAAAACAGCTAAAATAGTAAAAAATAAAGTTGCGATATCTGGCAGTATTGACCATTTGGCGTCGTAGGCAAAAAGAATAGCTAGTGGCACCAGCATAGCACACCAAGCCACAAAATACGCCCACTGCCAAACCGTTTCTATAGGAAGCGGCCAAAAGACTGCCGACAACACAAAAGCCAATGCCAAAGACACCTCAATAATAAATTCAAACCAGCCAATAAACTTATGGCAAGAACGACACTTGCCTCGCAAAAACAGCCAGCTAAAAATCGGAACAAGGTCTAAAGCCTGAAGCTGATAGCCACAATTTAAGCACTTTGAGCGGTCGTCAGAAAGTTTCGCTTTACCGGATTTAGATTTTGGGGGGCGAATTTTTGACAGGCGCTGCAGTTCACGCTTTTGGGTTGCGGAGATATCACCACTAGCCTGCAAGCTAGCTAAGTGCCAAGCCCGAATACGCCACACCTGCGCCCCAGCAAAACTCCCCATTCCAGCACCAAACACCGCCAAAATAACATACATAAGCATTTCCATATAGATAAATAATAGCATACATCAGCAGTAAAATAAAAACCAAAGAAAAACACCCCCGAGATAGGAGTGTTTTATAGAAGTGTAGTTATTTAATGTGGATTAAACTTCTACACAGTGATAGTTGGCATCGCCACCAGCTTCAAGCTTACCGATTACGGCAGCATTTCGCTTAGTTCCTTTGATTGTAGTGTTGTTGCCCTTTGTAGGGTTAGTATTACACTTAGCTTCTCTTACAACGATAATCTGTGCTTCATTTGGAGTAACAGTAGTAGGACCAATTTTAGAGTCGACTGTAGCATCTTTCTTATCGACTTGACTCATGTTCTTAGTGATAAATTTCTGAAGCTCAGCGCTGCTAGGTGGTAGACTACCACCCTTGTTAGACATGTAGTCTTGAACAGCAGCAGCAACAGTACTTATATCCTGCTTCTTTCCTGTATCACGCTGACTTCGTTGCAAAGCTGGAAGAGCGATGAATACCATCAAGAAAATTAGACCGGCAATCGCTAGCACCAATACAACTTCGATGATAGTGAAACCTTTTTGGTTTTTTAGTTTGTTCATTGAAATAATCCACCTTTCTATGAACATTAGTTTGATTTAATTTTTATTTAGCGAATTACGCTTAAGCTTTACTATACACATTCGCTAAGGGTTTGTCTAGTGGGATTTTTGGCTTATCCTAGCCCACTCCGTTCACTAGTGAGTAGATTGGGAATAGAATAGCTCCAACCATACCACCAGCCACGATCGCTAGAACAACCATCAAGATTGGCTCGATAGCGGTAGAGATGGCTTTGATCTGTTCGTCTAGCTCGTCTTCGTAGATTTGAGCTGTTTTACCCATCATTTCGTCAATCTTACCAGACTGCTCACCGATCTTTACCATCTGCGGCACCATGACTAGCATATATTCTTCTTTTTCAAGAGCGCTAGAAAGAGCTTTACCACCCTTTACCTTATCTGCCGCTCGAGTGATTTCCTCAGCCACTACTACGTTGTTGACTGCGTCTGCCGAAATACGCAACATATCCAGCATAGCTACGCCAGAAGCTAGAAGCGTTTGACCTGTTCGAGTAAATCGTGCCATATATAGACGGCGGAACATTCCACTAAATAGCGGTACGTTTAGTTTGAATAATGCTGAAGTTTTGATTCCTGCTTCGGTCTTTAGGTATTGTTTGAAGAAATAAATTGCAAAACCAAGAACGATCAAAATCAGCCACCAGAATCGCACTAAGAAGTTAGCCATAGATACCATCATAGCCGTTAGCCATGGAAGCTCTTTATTCATGTCTTTATATAGCTGCTCTACCTGTGGAACAACCGCAATAAGCATAAATGCCATCACACCACCGATAACGAAAAGCACAATCGCTGGATAAACCATAGCTCCACGAATCTTGCTCATCATAGCAGCATCTTTTTCCTGCTGAGCGGCAAGCCTGCGGAGTGAATCATCAAGCGTACCAGAGGTTTCACCGGCAGCAACAAGCGCCACGAAAACTTTATTGAAAACTTCTGGATGTTTAGCGAAAGCTTGAGAAAGCTGCTTACCAGATTCGACGTCACCAATAACTTGCTGTAAAGTCTGTTGTAGTTTTTTATTCTCGGTCTGTTCTACAACTGTTCGCAAACTCTGCGAAAGCGGCAATCCAGCCCCAATTAGAGTGGCTAGCTGACGAGTAAAAACAACTTTGTCTTTGGTAGTGATTCGACCAGTTAGTTTACTTAAAAAGCTGCCGTTTTCGTTGATTTCTTCGATTTTTATTGGCACAAAGCCCTGATCAATAAGTAATCGACCAGCAGCCTTTTCTGAATCCGCCTGAACGGTAGATTTTTCAATCTTATTAGTCGCGACGTCGCGAGCTTCGTATTTAAAAGAACGCATATTATCCTCGCATCAACCTTTCAAATTCTGTTAAGTCTACCGCAAATTCGCGAGCATTATCATAGGTGATTGTTCCAGATTGAACCAAGCTAACAAGTGTACGGTCCATGGTTTGCATTCCCTGATCAGCACCAGTCTGAATCACAGCATCAAGCTGGTGAGATTTGCCTTCACGAATAATGTTTCGTACCGCTGGATTTGCCACCAAAACCTCGGCCGCTACCACTCGCCCACCACCAATAGCCGGAACTAGACGCTGTGAACAAATTCCCATCAAGATATTTGAAAGCTGTGCACGAATCTGTGGCTGCTGGTGTGGAGGGAAAACGTCAATCATACGGTCGATAGATTGAGCTGCAGAGTTGGTATGAAGTGTTGCAAACACCAAGTGCCCTGTTTCGGCAATAGTAATAGCTGCAGAAATTGTCTCAAGGTCGCGCATCTCACCAATAAGCACGACATCCGGGTCTTGTCGAAGCGAACTTCGTAGTGCCGCAGAGAATGAATAGGTGTCGTAGTGAACTTCTCGCTGTACAATAACTGATTTTTTAGATTTATGAGTAAACTCAATCGGGTCTTCGATAGTAATGATATGAGCTGATTTTTCAGTGTTAATTTTATCAACAAGAGCCGCAAGAGTTGTTGACTTACCAGAACCAGTTGGGCCGGTAACAAGCACTAGGCCGCGCGGAAAATCCGCAAAACTTGTCACCACCTGTGGCATTCCAAGCTCCATGACGCTTTTGATTTCATTTGGAATCAAACGAAGCGCCGCAGCTAGATTACCCCGCTCATGAAAAGCATTTACTCGGAATCGACCCATATCACCAAAAGCGAAACTGAAATCAAATTCCTTATCTTTCATCAATATTTGCTGCTGATCGGCATCTAGAATGGCGAAAACTAGACTTTCAACCTCTGGTTCAGTCAAAGCGCCAAATCCATTGATTGGAGTTAAAGCTCCGTCAATCCTAAGCATTGGCGGCAGTCCAACCTGTATATGCAAGTCGCTAGCGCGCTTGCGGACTACTTCCTCTAGTAAAATTTCAATTCGTAATTCTTGTGTGTGATTCATTTCTTCCCCTCCCCTAGGCGATATCTGCCGCCACACGGTTTACTTCTTCTATTGTGGTTACACCTGTTAATGCTTTCAAATATCCATCTTGTCTCATAGTCACCATTCCCTGTTGAACGGCTAATCTTTGGATTTCTGCACTCGTAGCGCGTTTGACGATCAGATTTTGAATATCCTCATTGATATCCATAACTTCATAAAGTCCAGCTCGTCCGGCATAACCTCGTGGCGTCTGCGGTGTATCGATACCGTGGACTAGAGTGTAGGCGCTTTGTCCAGCCAGCGGTAAACTCTTGTGCCCTAGGTCTTCGGATATCTTGGCCACATCTTCACGTGTCTTAGGTAAAAGATGACCCACAGCTTCATTAATAGCTTCTGTCTCTAGATGGTTCGACGGCCTAGCTTCACGCTTATTGGCAACTCGACGCACTAGTCGCTGACCGATAATTGTGTTTACTGTAGATGCTATCAAAAACGGCTCAATGCCCATATCTAGAAGTCGTGGCAAAACTCCAGCGGCAGAGTTGGTATGAAGCGTACTAAACACCAGGTGTCCAGTAAGGGCTGCCTGGACCGCCAGATTAGCAGTCTCTGAGTCACGAATCTCTCCCACCATCACCACATCAGGGTCTTGACGCAAAATAGATCGCAAACCAGAAGCAAATGTCAGTCCAACATCGGCATTTACCTGAATTTGGTTCACTCCGTCCATTTTGTATTCGACAGGGTCTTCCAAGGTAACAATATTTATTGTCTCGTCTTTGATTTCTTTAATTAAAGCATAAAGACTGGTTGATTTACCGGAGCCTGTCGGACCAGAGGTCAAAATCATTCCATTTGGACGTTTAATACCTTTTCTGATTGTTCGAAGTGCCCGTCCAGCATAACCCATCTGTTCAAGATCGAATGAATTACCAGATTTATCCAAAAGACGAATCACCACCTGCTCACCCCATACAACAGGACTAATCGCAATACGAAGGTCAACTTCTTTATTTGAGACACTTACGGCAAACTGTCCGTCCTGAGGAATACGGTGCTCATCGATTTTAAGGCTAGATAAAATCTTGATACGACTAACTAGTGCCGGCTCAATACTTTTTGGTAGCTGCATAACCTCTCGCAACACACCGTCGACTCGACAACGAATTTTCAAAGAATGCTCAAGAGGTTCAATATGAACGTCTGATGCACGAGTTTTAACTGCATATTCCAAAATCGTACTTAATGCCCTAGAAATTGGTGAATCTTGAACGATTGTTTTGATGTCGCGAGACATCTCTTCGGCGTGCTCCTGCTGAGAAGCCTCGGCAGCAGCATCAACACTAGAAAAGTCTGTTTTATATTGATCTAAAACGTGACGAACGCCAGACTCTGACGCCATAAAAACCTTAATAGGTCGACCAATAAGATTCGCCAAATAGTCTACAGCTTGGACGTTGTTGGCATCAATCATAGCCACAGCCACTCGGTTCTGAACTTCCGCAACAGGAACAGCCATAAACCTTTCAGCTGTTTCCTGTGGCAGTAAATTCAAAATATTTTGGTCGACTAGAGTTTCACTTAGATTTACATAAGAAACTCCAGAAACCTGAGCTATGGCGTGCGCTAAAGCTTCATCATCAACAATACCCTTATTGCTCAATATGCCTAAAAGTGGCGCACCAGAACTTTCAGCCTCCTTTACGGCATTTTCGAGCGCATCAGCTTGAACTAACCCTTCATCTTTCAAAAGGGATATAAGGCGTTCCTGAATCTCTGCTGTAAGTAACGCCATTATTTCCTCCTACTGCTGTTCTTGAGCGTTATCTGTTGTTGTTGGTTGCTGATTGTTTTCACCGATTGTTACACGAACCGTAGGGTTGATAGCATCTTTATTAAACATTTCTTCACTAGGTTCTTCTAGATTTGAATCGATTTTTTCAATCGTTTTGATTGTGGCTGTATCTTCGCGCGGATCACCCATGATCGGCTTTACTACGAAATAAGCAATCATTGCACTAAAAGAAGCGATCAAGATAATCATTGCCCAGTCTGTCTTTTTCATATCAATCTACCCCTTTTAATTTACTGTTTCTGCATCAGTAGCAGCTGCATCTGTTTCTGTAGTTGCAGCTTCACTGTCTGATCCATCATTTTTAATAGTTTTGTCTCTTAATTCGATAACCTTACCCGGCTCATAAAATCCTTGACCTTCTAGAGTCATACTAATCTCACCGTCAGCAACAGAAATCTGAAGATTATTGATTTGCACTGTTCGAATTGATTTTTCTAGTCGAATCAAAAATTCCTTTAATACATCGTAGCTATTCGCTTTTACTGTCATAGTAAATGGAATTCCGTTTACTATTTCTTCTCCGTTAGCGTCAGTAGTTGTTGCGGCATCCTCTGTAGCTTCACCTAGAGCAGCGTCAACTGAAGTTACAGACAGACTTTCTACTGTAAGCCCTGGGATATCCGCCGCTAGCTTTTGTTGCAATGAAGCACCTAGAGCTAGAGAGTTAGCGTCTGCTGGAAGTGCATCTAGAATTACCTGCAAAGCTTTATCGTCTGGATTCGCTTTTACGCTATTTAGATTAGCATTAGCATTCAGTGCTCGAACATCACTTTTTAGCTGTTCAATAACGTCATTATTGTGATTTAGATTCGCAATAGTCTGACCGCGCTCAGCATTCAACTTGCCTGCAAAAATAATCTTCTGAATCAAGAATACAGACACAACAACTGATACCGCCAATATCACTGACGCTCCAGCCACCCAAAGGAACATTGTTCGATTGGCTTTGCTGATTTTTTGCCTTTTATGCAAAGCTTTCGTATTTGGAGTTTTTTGCATATTAGTTCTCCCCTTCTGTTGCAGCCTGCTGGCCTTCAACTAGACTATTGGTAATTCGAGTAGCAGAGTCAGTAACGTTCTCAGGTTGACTTGGAGTCTGAATACGGAAACCTTTGGCACTACGCATCAAAGTATTGTCTGTATAAGTAAATGTCAAAGTAAAATTCAACACCCTACGACTATCAGCGTCTTCTGAATAATTAGTTTCGCCAATCGCGACACCAGACGCTAGATCTTCTTCGGTAGTTGTTCCGTCTTCATTCTGGTACTGAATTTTAGTATTTTCAATTAATTTCTTATAAGCCTCAGTAGATGAATATCCACCTGGAGCGATAGCTTGAACAGTAACAAGTTTTGAAGCTGGGTCTACAGTCAAATCAGTAACACTGATCGCATCGTTTCCGCCAGGGTTTGTGGCATTGACGATATCAATCATTCGTGAGAAAATTTGCTGCTCAGTAAAATGACCGCTAACCTTACTTAACTGATTCTGAACGGTTACAGTATTGTTCAAGTCTTCAACTTTTTCTAGTTTAGCGAACTCATTCTTAATAGTGTTGTCTTGAATCGCACCAACGGCGATAATACCACCATAAGTCAACCCTAAAACAACAGTTGCCACAACTGCACTAGCACCCACGATACCGGCTACTGTAGCTACGGCGTTACGTGTACGTTGTGCCTTTAGAAATTCTTGTTTAACATCAGGGATTAGGTTAATTTCAATCATTCTAGTTACCTCCCCTTTGTGCTAGCCCAATTGCTGTTGAAAATTCAGCAGCAATAGCAGCTAGAGCCTGCTGGTCTGATGCTCCAACATTAACCTTTTGCCATGGATTAGCTGGTGTCATTCGAACGCTAGATTTTTCAGCCAAGTATTCGCTAAACTGTGGAATTGCTGCACCAAATCCAGCAACATAACCCTGAGAAACCTGAACATTAGGATAGCGAGTTTGGAAGAATTTAATAGATTTAACAATTTCAGATGAAAAGTTTTCTAGAATATTTTCTAGGGCGTGAAGAACTTGACCCTCTAGGCGATCCGGAGCCAAGCCAAACTTCATAATAAACTGACGAGCTTGGTCTTCTTGAACATTCAAATTCTGAACAGCAGACTTAACCAAAGAAGAAATACCTGTCGGAATAGTTCGAACTAGCCTTGGAGCGTCATTGTAAGCAATGGCTAGGTCAGTAGATTGTTCACCCATATCGATAATCAAGCAAGCGTCTTTCATACCATTTGGAAGAAGCGCCCGAACCATAGCAATTGGATCTGGTTCTGCCGCTATAACATTAAAACCAAGACCTTCGACAAGCTCTAGCCGTTCTTCTGCATAAGTGTTCGCTGTGCTAGAAATTAGAACTTCTTGCTGATTTTGAGCATGCAAAGAAGGTCCAAGCAATGCCCAGTCGATTTTTGCATCTTCAGCAGACATTGGAATATACTGATCAGCCTTGTATTTTAAGGTGTTTGCCAGCTCTTTTTCAGATGACATAGGTAAATCAATAACAGTCGTAAATGTTTTGCTTGAAGGCAAGCCAATCACAACGTTTTTTGACTTAATTCCACTCTGACCAATAGCAGTCATAATAACTTCACCAAGTCGTCGCTTTGATTCAGCTGAATCGCTAGTTGTTATCTTTGCATCGGCTGGCGCGTAGCCGAAATGCTGGAGTGTCCAGCCTTTAGAATTGCCAGATAGTTGCACTACGCGAACTGCGTTGGTACCGATATCTAATGCAAAAAAGTCGCCCATCCTTTTCATAATTGCCATATTAATCCCTATTATACACAAGCGGTATCGCAATATGCAATACCGCAAGCTTTAAATTATTTACTTATATTAATACCTTGGTGGTAGTTCTCGTACAAATGTTGTTTCCCATACGCTGCCGCCAGTGCTACCGCCAGGTCCAGATGAAGTGTCCTCTGCTCTACCGATAGCTGATAGTCGCGAAGTTGCACTTAGATTTATAACCTCGGCAGCCTGATTCATCGAGTTGGCATCTCCACCAGCAGTTCGGCCTAGATATAGTTTTTGAGCCTGAATTGCACCATTTACCCTTAGTGGATTGCTACATTCATTGCTATTTGCTGGGCGAGTCTTGTTGTCGCAAGTAAATACATTTCCGGTCGCCAGAATCCAAGCATCAACATTTGTAACATTAGATAAAATCTGTACTTCTTTTGCAAAAATTATCAACTGAGGAATTTGACTATAATTATCTGCGACTGGTTTATTAGTAATATTTCTAGTAATCTTGACTATTTTTCCAGAAGCATTAACTACAGATCGACCTCGGACTTCACCCTGAATGCTCACGCTGGATGTAGAGGTTCTGGTGTATAGTTTATTGTGGTCGAATCCATTAATAGAGCTATTACCATCATCCTCGCTACCCATAGATGGAGCAGTTTTAGAACCGGTAGATTTGAAGGCTAAGTCTACCGAACTTCTATTGGCAAAACATCCGACACCAATCGCCACATTACATGCGGAATCAGTGTTTGCAAAGATTAAATTACTTCTACTGGATGGTGAATCAACCACGCCACTCAAGCTATATCCAGCGCTAGAGTTGTTCTTATTCACCCTTCCAGCTGATATTAAAGCGTATTCTATCCAGCTACCGTATATATTATCGGCATTATCTTTAAAGTTTGAAATATCTACAAGATACTTAGATAGATTAGTGTTGCGCAATGCTACATCTCCACCAAAAACATGAACTGAAGGTGTCTTGGCTACAGGTTTACAGTCTATCGCTACTCGCCATTCATTCTGATTAGCGGCAGTCGCGTGAGGCTTAACAGCCAAGTAGTAGCAAACATACTGACCAAGCTCTATATTTCTCCTCACGATAGCCCTGCCTGCTCCCGTATTGGTTGGTTTTAAGCCAGAAGTATCTATATTATTGCCACCAACCCTCATAGCACCAGCGGTCTCTCCGGTAACATCACCACAAAATTCACTAGCTCCAGAGATTGCCCCTATAGAACAAATGTTATTACTTGTAGTGCGAAGGTCATCTCTAGCTGTAATATTGTTTCTAGCTAGTACATAACCAAGCTTCCAAACGGTATTTGATACACTAGGTGTTGTTCCCCTATTGCTAACAGAGGTCAACAGCGAAAGTCTAGTGTTCGCTTGATTAGATATATGGCCGGAGTTAATTTTTATGTCTGGATCTAGGGTGAAGTCGCGAATCACCCTAGCGCAAGCCCATGAGCTATTTACTTGATTGGCAGGAGTATCACCATCGATTCTATAACTTCTAAATCCGGTTTGCAGCTTGTAGCAAATCTTCTTACCCACATCAACCGAGTTAATTACTTCTACGTTGTTGTACTGACTACCTAAATACCACCTGGTCTGGTTTGGTTCAAAATCCCTAGCTTCAGGATTTTCATCGGCTTGAGACTGGTATCTACGTACAGTAAAATCAACTCCATTAGAGTCAAGCCACTCTTCGCTCTTGGAATTAGGGTCGACATCTTCATTAACCTTTACCCTAAAAACGTTAATCCATTCGATTGTCCTATCATAATCAAATGAATTTCTTATATTGAACGGAAAATATGCCGTTTCTCCATGTTTGAAATCCATATTTTTATTTACCGCAGCTGGAGTTCTATTATTCTTACTTACATTCAAATCTCCAGATAGGTCCCTAGGCGTCTTCCATTTAACATTAAATCCAAGAGGTTGACATAGGCCATGTCTTCTATCTTTTTCACTTATAGACCCAGAGTTTTTATACCAAAAAGCACAAACTGCTCGTCCAGTATTTATATTAACCTCTCCATCGTAAGACTGACTATAGCCGCTAATCCTTACTTCAGTTGGAAGTGAATTAGCCGTCCTAACACTACCTAACGGTGGTTCATATTCAGCCAATATAACTCCTGGGGGTATATTTTTGTTAAGTCTAATAGAGTGAAACCGGTAGTCACTTGAACCGACCTCACCAATATATTTCACGCAGTCATGAGTTTTGAAGTTTGGATTATTTGCGTCTCCATACCAGCCAACGTTAGGGCAAAAATTAATTGAACCATCAAGCCCCTCTCCTCCAGTAGGATATCCGGTGACAGCAAACAGTGAAGTTCGCGTACTAGTACACTTTAAATACACAACTCTGGTTTCGATAGATAGTACGCCATTAGAATTAACAGAGGTAGCTATCGGGTATATTCCAATACCATAATCTGGATTCTCCCACCGAGGAGCTGACTCTCCCAGCACTTCAAGAGCCTGAGTACTACCACATTGAGCCCTAGCTATATCCACAGCCTCCTGATGGTTTCTTGCTCCAGATGTCTGAACAACAGAAGCTTCTTTCTTAGGGGCCGCATATGCCGTCTGTGAATTAAAATAAAAAACACCTAAAAGTATTACACTAAAAACAAGAATATTATAAAAATTTTTAAATAACTTCATTATATATAATATCCCTTTTCCTTTAATTTAGCTGAAATATCATCAAGCGTATAGCCTTCTATATACTTATCTGAAATATCAATATTAGATTCCTTGAGTAGCTTGCCGTAGTATACTACTGTACTAGTAGCGTTAATCTTGTAAGCATACACTAAAGAATAGTAGGCCTTAAGCGCGTCTTCCTTATTCCATGACGAAACATCCTTGCCTTTCAAATCTTGAGAGTACTGATCATACTTCAATCCAATCTCATGCATGAAATCCTCGCTAATTTCTTTTTCGCCAGAATCAAGACTAGATTTTACATCAGAAATAGAGTCTACAATCACCTGCTGCCTATTTTCTTCCTGCTCTTTTGCAATCTTCTTATCTCTCCAGTCTGCATATAAGAAATAAGCAGCTACGCTAGCAGCGATAAGCAATACTGCTACTATAGCTATGATAATAGGCTTTTTATTAATCTTCCTCTTTTTTTTATCTTTTATAATCTTAAAATTTCCCGACGTCATAATGCTTATAATTATAGTCTACTTATTTTGCTTATGCAAACTTTTTGAATACAAAAATTACCCAAAAGAAAATAGGCGCGATTTATAATCTTCAAGCATAAAGCCTGAGAGGATTATAAATCGCGCCTTGAAAGACTAGCGGTGTGGTTCAAGGAATTTTACATCCTAACCGTTGTTAGTCTTGCGACGAACGAGACCAATACCCAGAGCCGACAGAACGGCAACTACTGGTACGAGCAGCGGGTTTACAGCCGAAGCTGAAGTGTTGCTGCTGTAGTTGGGAGTGCCATCCTTTGACTTGTTTTCGGACTTCGATTCGCCGGAGTCAACCTTTGCTGAGTCGTCAGACTTAGCCGCAGAGTCGGAATCATCATCGCCATCTACAGGAGTAGACGGTGCGGGAGAGGATTCGTCATCCTTGGGGTCGACAGGGTTCACCGGATCGGTGGGATCAGGAGTCGGTTCCGGATCAGGGTTCACCGGATCGGTGGGATCAGGAGTCGGTTCCGGATCAGGGTTCACCGGATCGGTGGGATCAGGAGTCGGTTCCGGATCAGGGTTCACCGGATCGGTGGGATCAGGAGTCGGTT